>NZ_BAAASD010000010.1:0-230545 GCF_039532705.1 Streptomyces sparsogenes subsp. cuspidosporus
CTCGAGGCTGGCGTTCATGTTCTTCGCGACGGCGGCGGCCGGGCCGCGCAGCGTGACGTCCTCCGGGCCGGCGGCCGGAGCGGCCGGCTCGGCGGCCTTGGCGGGCGCGGCCTTCGCGGGCGCGGCCTCGGCCAGGGCCTCGGCGGCCAGCTCCTGGGCGGCGGGCTTGGCCTCGGCCGCGGGCTTCGCCGGGGCCGGGGCGGCCTGCGGCGCGGCCTGGGCGGCGGGCTTCGCGGGCGCCGGGGCCGGCGCGGAGCCGTTGCTCACCGCCGTCGGCCGGTCGGCGCCGGGACCGGCCGCCCCCGCGGCGGACGGGCCCGGCGGAGCCGCGGCGGACTCGGCCACCGCGGAGCCGGTGTCCTGGCCCGGCTTGTAGTCGGCGAAGAAGTCCCACCAGGCTCGGTCGACCGAGTTCGGGTCCTGGAGGTACTGCTGGTAGATCTCGTCGACGAGCCACTCGTTGGGACCGAACGCGGCGGCAGGGTTACTCCCCTGCCCGTCCTGCTGGTCGGTCGAGACGCTCGAACTGTTGGGGGACTGTGGCGACACGGCGGCAACCGCCCTCTTCCGCTTCCTAAGGTGGTGGACAGCGGGAATAAAGGCTACGCCTCTTGGCCCCTTACGTGCAGGCCGCACTGGTCATCGTCGCGCAAGTCACATTGATCGGCTGGTTTCGCCGCTACGAGTGGCGGGAATCACCGCATGTTCTGCCCGGGTACGGGAACGCGAAAACGCGCCCACACCCCCGGGGATGTGCGCGTCTCACGCCCTCATCCGCTCGGATGTGCGCGACCCTCGACGTCTGTGCGCCGTTGGCGACGACTTTACGTCAATTTTGATCTACCCGGCAGGCTGACCTTGATCCGGCAGCCCCGCGGCGACTCGGCCACACCGATGCGCCCCCCGTGCAGATCGACCGCCCACCGCGCGATGGCCAGACCCAGACCCGTACCGCCGTCGCTGCCCTGCCCCGACCGGCGGCGCGCCCCCGGCTCCCCGCCCTGCGCGGACGGGCCGCCCCGGTTGAAGCGCTCGAAGACCCGGTGCCGCTCGGCCTCCGGGATCCCCGGGCCCTCGTCCAGCACCTCCAGCTCCAGGCTCTCCGGGCCCTCGCCGCGCCGCGCCCGCACCGTCACCCGGCCGTGCGCCGGGGAGTGCTTCATCGCGTTGTCGATCAGATTCGCGACCACCTGGTGGAGCCGCTCCGCGTCGGCGTACGCCGCCAGGTCGGACGGGAACACGTCCAGATTGAGGTGGACGTCCTTGCGGGCGTGCGAGCCGGAGCTGCCGTCCGCGTACGCGCCCTTGGCCATGCTGGCCTCCTTGAGGATCCCGGCCAGATACGGCCAGACCTCGAAGCGCCGCGCGTACAGCGGCACCACACCCTTGTCCAGCCGGGACAGGTCCAGCAGCTGCTCCACCAGCCGGCCCAGCCGCTCGGTCTGGCGCAGCGCGACCCGCATCGTCTCCGGATCGGCCTCCGAGACCCCGTCCACCACGTTCTCCAGGACCGCCCGGAGCGCCGCGATCGGGGTGCGCAGCTCATGGGAGACATTGGCCACCATCTCCTTGCGCTGGGTGTCCACCGCCTCCAGGTCGGCGGCCATCCGGTTGAAGGAGGTCGCCAGGGCGCCGAACTCGTCCCGCCGCTGGGCGGCGCTCACCCGCCGGGTGTAGTCGCCGTGCGCCATCGCCCGCGTGACCTCGGTCATCTCGTCCAGCGGGGCGGTCAGGCCGTGCGCCACGAACTGGGTGATCAGCAGCGAGGCGATGATCGAGAAGATGGTGATCACCCGCAGCTCGGTGTTCGAGTGCATCGCCGCGAACACCAGCAGCGTGGTGATGATCACCGAGCCGATGACCAGCGCGCCGAGCGCCGCCTTCACCGACCGGTACGGGTCGAAGGGCTTCAGCGCCTCCCACAGCCGGTCCCAGTGGCGGTCCCAGCGGCGATTCCAGTGCCGGTCCCAGGCGGCGCGCAAGGTCGCCTGCCAGCTCGCCCGCCGGCTCGCCCATCGGCCCGCGCGGCTCCATACGGCCGTCCAGCGGCCGGACGGCCTCATGCCGCCGGGGTCTCCAGGGCGTAGCCCACCCCGTGCACCGTACGGATCCGCTCCGCGCCGATCTTCCGGCGCAGCGCCTTGATGTGGCTGTCCACGGTCCGGGTGCCCGAGGCGTCGGCCCAGTCCCACACCTCCGCGAGCAGCTGCTCACGGGAGAGCACCGCGCGCGGCGTGTTGGCCAGGCACACCAGCAGGTCGAACTCGGTCGGGGTGAGGTGCACGTCCGTGCCGCGCACCCGCACCCGGCGCTGCGCGTGGTCGATCTCCAGCTCCCCCAGCCGCAGGATGCCGCTGCGCGGGGTGTGCGCGGCCAGGGCCGCCCGCTCCACCCGTCTGAGCAGCACATGCACCCGCGCCGCCAGCTCCCGCATGGAGAACGGCTTGGTCATGTAGTCGTCGGCGCCGACCCCCAGACCCACCAGCATGTCGGTCTCGTCGTCCCGCGCGGTGAGCATCAGCACCGGCACCGGGCGCCTGGCCTGCACCCGGCGGCACACCTCCAGGCCGTCGAACCCGGGCAGCATCACATCGAGCACGAGCAGATCCGGCTGCCACGCCTCGGCCGTGTCCACGGCCGCCGGGCCGTCCCCGGCCGTCTGCACCTGGAATCCCTCGGCGCGCAGCCGGGCCGCGATGGCGTCCACGATGGTCGGATCGTCCTCGACGACCAGGACCCGGCGCTGTGCCCCCGGAGTGGTCGTGGCGGCCCCGTTGTGGCTGCTGTGAGTCTGCTCCATGCGCCCGCCCCTGCTTTGTTCCGTAAACCGCGGCCCCCGGCTGGTCGATCGCCCGGCCGCGTGCGCTGGCAAGCAGCGTAAAGGCAGCGTACGCGGCTCGGCTACGCGCCTCGAACCGCGAGGTGAACCACGTCGGGGACACCTCGGGCAACGCTGATCTCTTCCGTCCGCACCCCCGTGAAACCGGCATTCCGTAGCGCTTCCTCGAAGGCCGGGGAGGGCTGGGCGGACCACACGGCGAGGACCCCGCCCGGCGAGAGGCGGTCCCGGCAGGCGGCGAGGCCGGCGGGGGAGTACAGGCCGCCGTTGTCCTCGGTGACCGTCCAGTCCGGGCCGTTGTCGATGTCCAGGCACAGCGCGTCGTAGGTGGCCGCGGACCCGCCCGGGCGCAGATGGGCGACCAGATCGGCCCGGACCACCTCCGTGCGCGGGTCGGCGAGCGCGGCCCCGGAGATCCGCCCCAGCGGGCCCGAGCGGTGCCAGTCGATGACCGCCTCCTCGCGCTCCACCACCACGATCCGGCCCCACCGCGGCTCGGCCGCCGCCTCCGCCAGCGAGAAGCCGACGCCCAGCCCCCCGATCAGCAGCGCGGGCGCCGGCCGGGCGGCGGGCAGCGCGTCCAGCGCGGCGTGGATCAGGAGACGCTCGGAGCGGCCGTCGGAGGTGTCCATCAGGAAGCACCCATTGGCGATGATCTCGAAGACGGGCGCCCCGGCGGCCGCCTCACCCTCCCGGCCCGCCCCGTCCCCGCCGCGCCGGCGCAGCACCACCTCGCCGTACGGACCCTCGCGGCGGTCGAGGGTCACGGGGCGGTCCCGGTCGGCGGCGGTGTCGTACGGCGGGTGCACGGGTCTCGAGGTCCTTCCGGTGCGCTGGGTCGGGCTCGTGGCCCCGAATCTACCGGGCGGGACGGCCGCGCTCCCCGGGCACGTCGGTCGCGGCTGTGGTGCCATTCACACATGCGGCGCCGGTGACATGGAGCGAGGCCCGGCCGTTGTTGTGGCCGTAAGCGGGCAGAAGAGCGGCGGGGGGCCGACGAGGAAGGAGCCCCGGCGTGACGTGGACGCGAGCGGTCGGCACGGGTGCCGCGGCGGGCGCCGACCCGGCGGTGCGGTCTTCCCATGTGGCGGAAGGCAGCCGCGCCGGGCGGGGCGGGCGCGCGGGGTGGTTGCCGGCCAGGGGGCCGGCGCGGGTGGTGCCCGGTCCGCGGGCGACGCCGTTCACCCTCTGCTACGCCCTGGTGCTGCTGGGCACCGGGCTGTTCTCCCACCTCGCCGATCCCGACCTGGTACGCGACCTGCTGGCCCACTCCAGCACCGACGTCGTGAACCTCGCCCACCGCCCGCTGCTGTCGCTCGTCGCCAGCGGGGTGTGGGTCGCGGGCGGGCTGCTGTCGCCCTACATCGTCGCGTTCCTCGTCGTCGTCGGCGCGCTGGAGCGGCGGCTGGGCGGGCTGCGGACCGCCGGGATCTTCCTGCTCGGCCACGTCCTGGCGACCCTGATGACCGAGCTGCCCGTGGCCGCCTCCGTGGCCGTCGGGCAACTGCCCGACAGCTCACTCCGGCGGCTCGACTACGGCATCAGCTACGGGCTGCTCGCGTGCGCCGGCGCGCTCGCCGGGCTGGTCCGGCCCTGGCTGCGCTGGACGCTGCTCGGCGGGATCACGGCGGCGCTCCTCGCCGACCTGGCGGAGTTCACCGATCCGCTCACCGACTGGGGCCACCTGCTCGCCCTCGCGATCGGCGTCCTCGCCTGGCCGTACGTCCGGCGGGCCGCTCAGCGGCGCGTGCCCGGGCCCTCCGGGCGGGCGCCGCGCAGCGCGTAGAGGCAGGTGCCCGCGGCGAACAGCGCCACCGCCGTCCACCACGCCGCCCGCTGCGCCCCCGGCTGCACCGACCAGGCCCACACCGCGCCGGCGCCGCCGGGCTCGGCCCGCCCGGCGAGGAACACCGCGCTGGTGTGCACCAGCATCGGCAGCCAGCTCAGCCGGGCCCCGATGAGCGCGGCGCCGAGCGCCGTCACCCCCACGGCGCCCAGGACGTTGCGGGCCATGGCGGCCGCCCCGTACGCCTGCGGCTCGCCCGGGACGGCCACCGCGAGCAGCCCCGCCGCCAGCGCGGTGAGCAGCAGCAGATGACAGCCGCGCCGGGACCACCAGGGGCGTACGGCGGTCCGGTCCAGCTCGTCGCCGTGGCTGTACAGGCCCACCCCGATCGCGGCGGCGACGAGCACCGGCGCGAGGACGAGGACGGGCAGCCGGGCCCGCGGCCCGGGGTCGGACCGGGTCAGGAGCCAGTCGGCGCACCAGGCGGTGCCGGGCGCGGCGGCGACCAGGACGGCGATCGTCATGGGCAGGGCGCGGGAGCGCGCGTACAGCAGCAGATTCGAGTTCAGGGGGCTGTTCGGGTTCAGGGGGCTGTTCGAGTGGCGGGGGCTCATGGGGCGCTCACCTCGTTCAGCCGGCAGGAGCGCGCGGCGGCGAAGTACTCGCCCAACCAGCGGGTGCGCTCACCGTCGGGCATGGTCTTCAGCCTCTTCAGCGTGCGGGTGAAGCCCGGTTCGGTCTCGCCGCGGGGCACGTTCTCGGGCCGGGGCATCGGCGCCAGCCACTCGGCCACGGCCTCGCTCAGGTCGCTGTAGCGGTCCGCGTCCGAGACGCCCCGGCAGTGCCGCGCCGTCGCGCCGAGGGCCGCGTTGGCCGCGAACATCTCCGGCTCGGCGATCCGGTTGCGCCGGAAGTACATGTCCCAGCCGGTGAGCGCCGCGTCGGCGCGGCGCGCCTGGGTGTCGACCGGGGCCTCGACGATGCGGGCGGGGGCGTTCGGCACGTCGCGCAGCTTCGCGGTCAGCCCGGCCAGCGCGCGGGAGGCGTCCGGCAGCATCCGGCTGTGCACCCGTGTCGCGCACACGCGCGGCGTCCCCTCGTCGCAGACCAGCGCCTCGTTCGCCGGGTCCGGGCGCCACAGGCCGTCGCCGGTCTGCGCGAGCAGGACGGCGGCGGTGGCCGCCGCGGCCAGCGGAGCGAGGGCCAGGGCGCGGGCGCGGCGGCGGGCGGCGTAGGCCAGCAGCGCGGCGGCCGCGAGGCCGGCCGTCCAGACCATCGAGACGGGCCCGAACCACCACACCGGCCGACCCCAGGTGGAGACGTGCTCCTTGCCGGGACTGAGCCAGGAGACGCCGGATTCCTGGTTGGAGAGGAGGAGTTCGACGTTGTACATGACCAGGGCCACCACGGGCGGGGCGAGACGCCAGGGCACGACCCGGCCCACCACGAACCCCAGCGCGGCGAGCGAACCGATCCCCGTCGCGTCGGCGACGATCAGCGACAGGTGGGGGCCGTCGCCGCCCGCGTACTGCCAGGTCCACGCCAGGCACACCACGGCCGTGAGCAGATACCCGGCCACCGGCCACACGACGGCGGGGGCCGCGGCCAGCAGGGCCTGCCGGAGCGGCGGGCGCGCCACGGTGGCCAGCAGCTCCTCCGTCCGCCGGCGCCGCTCCCGCCCGCCCTGCCAGCAGGCGACCGCGGCTGCCAGCGGCGCGCCGAGCACCAGCCCCGCGACGCGCAGCATGTTGGCGGTCTCCGTCCAGCCCGACAGCCAGTCGTCGGCCTTCGTGTACATGGTGAACAGCAGGACGGCCAGGGTCGCGGCGCCGGCGGGCAGACCGGCGCCGCGGCGGAGTTCGGTGAGCAGCGGGCGGGCGCGGCGCGGGGAGTGCGCGTGGCCCGGGCGCCGCGGCGCGCCGGCCGGGCTCAAGGGCTCGGCGGCTCGCCCCGTGCGGCCGTCGGTGTGGCTCGTGCGGCCGTCGGTGTGGCCCGTACGGCCGTCGGTGTGGCTCGTGCGGCCGTCGGTGTGGCTCGTGCGGCCGTCGGTGTGGCTCGTGCGGCCGTCGGTGTGGCCCGTACGGCCGTCGGCGTGGCCCCCACGGCCGTCGGCGCGGCTCATACGGTGGGTGGTCCGGCTCATCGGCCGACCCCCCATCCGGCGGAGCCGCCCAGCCCGGACCGGTGGTGGCGCAGTGCCACGGCGTACCCGCGCTCGATCGGGTTGTCGCCGAAGTCCTCCGCCCCCGCCTCGGCGGCGAGCGCGGCCAGCGCGTGCGGGGTGCCCCGGTAGGCCACCCGGCCCCCGCCGATGACCGTGACCTCGCTGCACGCCGCGGCGACGTCCTCCACCAGGTGGGTGGAGACGATCACCGTCGCGGTACGGCCAAGCTCCCGCAGCAGCGCCCGGAAGTCCACCCGCTGTTCCGGGTCCAGACCGGCCGTCGGCTCGTCCAGGAGCAGCAGCTCCGGGTCGTTGACGATCGCCTGGGCGATGCCGGCGCGCCGCACCATGCCGCCCGACAGGGTGCGGACCTTCGCGTCGATGCGGTCCGCGAGCCCGACCCGCGCGACCGCGCGTTCGACGGCGGCGGGGGCCTTGGCGCGCGGCACCTCCTTGAGCCACGCCATGTAGGCGACGAATTCGCGGACCGTGAACCCCGGGTAGTAGCCGAACTCCTGCGGCAGATAGCCCAGCCTGCGGCGCACGGAGGTCCGGTGCGCGGGGGCCGAGATGTCCCCGCCGAGCAGCTCCACCCGCCCGGCGGTCGGCGGGGCGACCGTCGCGAGGACGCGGATCAGGGAGGTCTTGCCCGCCCCGTTGGGGCCGAGCAGGCCGTGGACGCCGGTGCCGAAGGAGAGGTCCACGGCGTCGAGGGCGGTGGTCCTGCGGTGCCGGACGGTCAGCCCGTGTGCGGAGACGGGGTGGACGGAGACGGCGCTGGTCATATGCGCTCCAGGTGGTCGAAGGACGTGCGGCGCAGGGCCAGCAGCCCCGCGCAGACGGCCGCCGCGGCCGCCCAGCAGCTCTGGGCGGCGGGGCCGGAGAGGACGGTGGCGAGGGAGTCGGACAAGGCGTCCGCGAGCGAGGACTCCCCGCTCTCACCCGGGCCCGCGAGCAGCGCGGGGGCGCCGACGGCCAGCAGCCAGCCCGCGGTGACCGCGCAGGTGGCGATCCGGCAGCCGACGTACGAGGCGAGGGCGAGCGCGGCGAGCGTGAGCGCGAGCCCCGGCAACAGCCACGCCGGGGTGGCGGGCGCCCCGGCGGCCGCGGGCAGGAGCTGCCCGGCGAGGGTCAGCAGCGGCACGGACACGGCGAGCACCGACGCGGTACGGGTCAGCAGCAGCCGCAGCCCGCCGGACGGGGTGGACGCGGCCAGCTCGTGCATCGGGTCGGCGTGCCGCCCGTACGAGACGGCCACCCCGGCCGACGGCAGCACGGGCGCGAGCGCCAGCAGCAGCGGCCGCACGCCGGACATCCCGGCGGCCCGCGCGGCCCCGGCCGCGACCAGGCCCGTCACAAGCAGCGCGACCAGCCAAGGCCCCCGCACCGCGGGCCCCGCGGCCCACACCATCCACGCCCGGGGGTCCCGGAACGCCCCGCGGCGGCGTGCGCGGACACCGCCCGCGCCGCCGGGTTCCGGCCCGGCGTGCCGTGCCGCGACGGCTGTGCGGCCGTCGGCCGCCGGGGCCGGGGTTGGTCCGCTGTGCCGTGCCGCGGGCGTGTCGGCGTGCGCGGTCGGGGCCGGGGACAGGTCCCCGGCCAACTGGGGGGCAGGGGCTCGCCCGGCACGCCCGGCCGCCGCCGTGTCGGCGGGGGCTGCCGGGAGCCGGGGCACGGCCGGGGCGGGGCGGGGGGCCGAGGCCTCGGCCCCGGCGCCCGGGGCCTCCGCGGGTGCCGTCGCCTCCACCGGCGCGTCCGCCGTCGCGAAGGCGAGCAGTGCCGCGCGGACGTCCGCAAGGGCCGGGGCCGCCGCGCCCGCGCGTACGGCCGCGGAGACGCGGGCCGCGCAGGGCGCGCAGGCCTCGACGTGCTTCTCGACCGACCACGTGTCGGTCTCCGGCAGCGAGCCGTCGGCGTACGCGGCCGCCTGGGGCTGGGTCACGTGCCAGGCGGCGGCGGGCCCGCCGCGCCGGGTGGGTCGGGGGCGCTTCATGCGGTGCCTCCGAGGGCGTCCAGGAGGTGCGGGGGTGTGGCGCGCAGCTGGCTGAGCGCGGCGCGGAGTTCCCGGCGGGCCCGCTGGGCGCGGGTCTTGACCGTGCCTTCGGGGATGCCGAGGAACTGCGCGGCCTCGCGGGTGGTGAGCCCGTCGACGACCGTGGCGCGCAGGACGGCGCGCAGCTCGGGGGAGAGCCGGTCGAGGGCCGAGCCGACGTCGCCGTACTCCAGCGCGTCGAGCGCCCGCTCCTCCGCGGAGGGAGCGGTGGCGCGGGCCGGGTCCGGCTGGTGGCGGGCGTGGGCGGCCTGGGCCTCGGCGGTGCGGGCGGCGGCGCGCTGGGCGTCGACGAGGCGCCGGGCCGCGATGGTCCACAGCCAGCCGCCCGCCTCGCCGCCGCGGTGCGCGCCGGCCGTCCGCCAGGCCGTCACGAAGGTGTCCTGGAGGACCTCCCGTACCGTCTCGGGGTCCTGGCAGCGGCGCGTGAGGCGGGCGTGCAGCCAGCCGGCGTGCCGGTCGTAGAGCGCGGCGAGCGCCTGCGTGTCTCCCGTCGCGACGGCGCGCAGCAGCTCGCCATCGCTTCGGTCTGCCCCCATGGGGCGGAACAGTCTCACGCCCCTCTATCGCTTACCGAGGGGGTGTCGGTTCGCGTTCCCGCGAAATCCCCGCCGCCGGCTGATCGCTCAGAGCGAACACGGGCCCGGGAACATCCGCAGGCGCTCGTGCATTGAGCCTGTACAGCTCAACTTGCCTGCCGAAGGGGAGATCATGGCTTCGACGTCCACACCGCTCACCCTGCCCGTGCTGCCTCTCGATGACGAGGTGGTGCTGCCCGGCATGGTGGTGCCGCTGGACCTGTCCGACAGCGAGGTACGGGCCGCGGTGGAGGCCGCCCAGGCCGCCGCGCGATCAAGCGGGAGCGGCGGCGGGAAGCCGCGGGTGCTGCTGGTGCCGCGCATCGACGGGACGTACGCGGGCGTCGGCACGCTCGGCACCGTCGAGCAGGTGGGCCGGCTCTCCGACGGCGACCCGGGCGCGCTGATCCGCGGTGTGCGCCGGGTGCGCATAGGGGCCGGGACGACCGGCCCGGGGGCCGCTCTGTGGGTGGAGGGCACCCAGGTCGAGGAGATCGTCCCCGACCCGCTGCCCGGTGCCGTCGCCGAGCTGGTCAAGGAGTACAAGGCGCTGGCCACCAGCTGGCTGCGCAAGCGCGGCGCCTGGCAGGTCGTGGACCGGGTGCAGCAGATCGACGACGTCGGCCAGCTGGCCGACAACTCCGGCTACTCGCCCTTCCTGACCGTCAAGCAGCGCGTGGAGCTGCTGGAGACGGCCGACCCGGTGGCGCGGCTGAAGCTGGCCGTGGGCTGGCTCAGCGACCACCTCGCCGAGCAGGACGTCGCCGAGGCGATCGCCAAGGACGTCCAGGAGGGCGTGGACAAGCAGCAGCGCGAGTTCCTGCTGCGGCGGCAGCTCGAGGCGGTCCGCAAGGAGCTGGCCGAGCTCAACGGCGACCCGGAGGACGAGAGCGACGACTACCGGGCCCGGGTGGAGGCCGCCGACCTGCCGGAAAAGGTGCGCGAGGCCGCGCTCAAGGAGGTCGACAAGCTGGAGCGGGCCTCCGACCAGAGCCCCGAGGGCAGCTGGATCCGCACCTGGCTGGACACCGTCCTGGAGCTTCCCTGGAACGAGCACACCGAGGACGCGTACGACATCGCCGGTGCCAAGGCCGTCCTCGACGCGGACCACGCGGGCCTGGAGGACGTCAAGGAGCGGATCACCGAATACCTCGCGGTGCGCAAGCGCCGCGCCGACCGCGGCCTGGGCGTGATCGGCGGCCGCCGGGGCGGCGCGGTGCTGGCCCTGGTAGGGCCGCCGGGGGTCGGAAAGACCTCGCTCGGGGAATCGGTCGCCCGCGCGATGGGGCGGAAGTTCGTGCGCGTCGCGCTCGGCGGCGTCCGCGACGAGGCGGAGATCCGCGGCCACCGCCGTACGTACGTCGGCGCGCTGCCCGGCCGGATCGTCCGGGCGATCAAGGAGGCGGGCTCGATGAACCCGGTCGTCCTCCTCGACGAGATCGACAAGGTCGGCTCCGACTTCCGCGGCGACCCGGCCGCTGCCCTGCTCGAGGTCCTGGACCCGGCGCAGAACCACACCTTCCGCGACCACTACCTGGAGGTCGAGCTCGACCTGAGCGACGTGGTCTTCCTCGCCACGGCCAACGTCCTGGAGGCCATCCCCGAGGCGCTGCTGGACCGCATGGAGCTGGTGCGCCTGGACGGCTACACCGAGGACGAGAAGGTCACCATCGCCCGCGACCACCTGCTGCCCCGCCAGCTGGAGCGGGCCGGCCTGGAGCCGGGCGAGGTGGTCCTGGAGGAGGACGCGCTGCGCAAGCTGGCCGGGGAGTACACCCGGGAGGCGGGCGTGCGGACCCTGGAGCGGTCCATCGCCCGGCTGCTGCGCAAGGTCGCGGCCCAGCACGAGCTGGGCGAGCGGGAGCTGCCGTTCACGGTCGGCGTGGCCGAGCTGCGGCCGCTGATCGGCCGCCCGCACCACACCCCCGAGTCCGCCCAGGACCCGGCCGAGCGGCGCACCGCCGTGCCGGGCGTGGCGACCGGGCTCGCGGTCACCGGCGCGGGCGGGGACGTGCTGTTCGTCGAGGCGTCCCTCGCCGACCCGGAGACGGGCGGCGCGGGGCTGACCCTCACCGGGCAGCTGGGCGACGTCATGAAGGAGTCCGCCCAGATCGCGCTCTCCTTCCTGCGCTCGCACGGCGCGGAGCTGGAGCTGCCGGTCGGTGACCTGAAGGAGCGCGGCATCCACCTGCACGTCCCGGCGGGCGCGGTCCCGAAGGACGGCCCGAGCGCGGGCATCACCATGACCACGGCCCTGGCCTCGCTGCTCTCCGGCCGCCAGGTGCGCCCGGACGTGGCGATGACCGGCGAGGTCTCGCTGACCGGGCGGGTGCTGCCCATCGGCGGCGTCAAGCAGAAGCTGCTGGCGGCGCACCGGGCCGGGGTGACCACGGTGATCATCCCCAAGCGCAACGAGCCCGACCTCGACGACGTCCCCGCCGAGGTCCTGGAGAAGCTGGAGGTCCACCCGGTCTCGGACGTCCGCCGCGTCCTGGAACTGGCCCTCACCCCGGCGGCCGCCCCGGCCGCCCCGGAGGTCCCCCTGGCGGCGTGACGGACGCCATCGGGGCGATGGCCCGGGACTCCTGTTCGCACGGGAGTTCCGGGCCGTCCGTGTCCTGGGGGCCGTCGTATCGTTGTACCAACCGGTCGCGTGCATTCGAGCCGCGGCGGGGAGGAGCGGCACGGTGAC
Source organism: Streptomyces sparsogenes subsp. cuspidosporus (assembly GCF_039532705.1). NCBI lineage: Bacteria > Bacillati > Actinomycetota > Actinomycetes > Kitasatosporales > Streptomycetaceae > Streptomyces > Streptomyces sparsogenes. The sequence continues at coordinate 12,110 of NZ_BAAASD010000010.1, forward strand.
CGTCATGGAGATTGACAGGATCGAGATGGCCGACAGCAGCGACGAGCTCACCTTGGACATGATGTTCGAGGCGCTCGAGAAGATGCCCGTCCCCGAGGGAATCAAGGTCGAGATTGTCGAGGGAAACATCTTCATGTCGCCGCAGCGGGACACCCACTGGGAGATCACCCTGGATATTGTCGAACAGTTGCGGACGCGGTATCCGCGAAAGCGGATCAAGTCGGACGTGCGGATCGACTACCCCGGTTGTCTCAACGGCTTCGCGACCGATGTAACGCTGGTCGCCGAGGACGCGGTCAAGGACTCCAAGGGCCATTGGCGCTATGAGGACGTGGAGTTCGTGGCCGAGGTGATCTCGAGGCGCACGAGCATGAATGATTACGGTCCCAAGAAGACTGCGTACGCCACCGCCGGAGTGCCCGTCTACCTGATCGCCGACCCGTACACCGGCCGGTGCCGGCTGTTCACCCAGCCCAAGGACGGCGAGTACCGGGCCGAGATGACCATCGATTTCGGCAGTGAGCTGGACCTGACCGACACCGTCGTCGGAATGACGCTCAAGACCGACGAATTCCCCCGGGACTGAGCGGCCCGAACGCCCGACGCCCCTCGCCGTACGGACAGCCGGATCCGTACGGCGGGGGGCGAAGCGCCTGGGTGGGGCAGGGGCGTCAGCCGTTGGCGAGGGCCTGGACCCGGTCCAGTGCGCCGTTGAACTTGTTGTGGTCGCCGACGGTCGCGCCCGAGGAGGTGTACTGCCAGATGGTGTGGAAGCCCCAGCCGGCCGGGAGTTCACCGACGGAGTCGCCGTAGCGCGGGATCCACAGCGGGTTGATGCTGCCGAAGGCGCTGGAGTTGCCCGTGCAGCTCTTCCACCAGCTCGTGGAGGTGTAGATCACCGCGTCGCGGCCGGTCAGTGACTTGTAGGTGTTGGTGAAGTCCTTGATCCAGCTCACCATCGAGCTGGCGCTCTTGCCGTAGCAGGTCGAACCGTAGGGGTTGTACTCCATGTCGAGCGCGCCGGGGAGCGTCTTGCCGTCCCGCGACCAGCCGCCGCCGTGGTTGACGAAGTACGTGGCCTGTGCGGCGCCGCTGGAGTTGTCCGGCAGGGCGAAGTGGTACGAGCCGCGGATCATGCCGACGTTGTACGACCCGGTGTACTGCTGCGAGAAGTACGGGTTGGTGTAGCTGGTGCCCTCCGTCGCCTTGACGTAGGCGAAGCGGACCCCGCTGTTCCAGAGCGTCGACCAGGCGACATTGCCCTGGTGGCTGCTGACGTCCACGCCCTCCGTCGTGGCGAGCAGCCCGGGCGGCTCGTCGCCGGTCGTGGAACCGCCTTCGTGCTTGAGTATCTGGGAGCCCGCCCAGTGGTCCTCCGGGTGGGGGACTTTCTTCCCGCTCTCGGCGGCCGAAGCCGTACCGGAGAGCGAGAAGCTCATGGTGAGGAGACCGGTGAGAATGCCGATGAGCGCGGTGAGGGCGCGCCGGGTCGTGCCAGGTCTGTGCTTGGGCATGGCTGCCTCCGAGGGCCTCGTGTGGGGAGAGGTGCACATGTCATTGGTATGGCCATGTCATGCATGACGCTACGGGCGTAGATACGCGGCGCGGAAGGGGGATGGGTTGCCGCCGTTGGTCTAATCCTGCGAAATACTGACGGAGCTGCGGCGACGAGCGCGCCTGGCAGAAACTTTCACGCCGTGAAAATCCGGAGAGGGCTCTGACGTGCACGACAACGGGGCATTGCCCCCCGAGGGGGGTGAGGGACGCACCATGGGCGGAATTGGTGTAGACCATGCATTCCTGGCTCTGGAGCGCGAATTGGCGGTTTTCCTGCGCCGAGCCCGCGCCTCTTCGGGCGAATTGGCCCGGGAAGTCCACCCGGACCTGGAATCCGCCGCGTACGGGCTGCTGATGCGGCTGGAAGACGCCGGCCGGCAGCGCGCCACTGATCTCGCGGCCTACTTCGGGGTCGGCAAGGCGACGATGAGCCGCCAGCTGCGCGCGCTGGAGGACCTGGGTCTGGTGGCGCGCACCCCCGACCCCGCCGACGGGCGGGCCTTCCTGGTTCAGTTGACGGAAGAAGGGCGGGCCCGGTTCCGTCGGGTGCGAGGCGCCCGGCGGGCGCGGTACGCGCGCCGCCTCGCGGCGTGGGAGCGCAGCGAGGTGGCCGAACTCGCCCGGCTGCTGCACCGGTTGAACTCGGTACAGCTCGCCGAGGAGCCCGGCCAGGGCACACGTCCGCCGCAGGAGTAGGGCTCTCATGTACGTCAGGATCGGCGAGCCGGGCCGATCCGGCGACGCGGGTGTGGCGACCGTGGTACGCGGCCCGGAACCCCGGCCGGACCCCGGTGGGTGTCCGGGCCGGACCCCCGGCGGGTGCCCGGGCTAGAACTCCGCGAAGACGACCGCCGCGTCGTCGTGGGTCTTGCCGCGCGGGAAGGCGGCCCGCTCCGGGTCGGCGTCCTCCGCAGCCCGGACCCGGTCGATCAGCTCCTGCGGGCCCTCCTTGCGCAGCAGTGCGAAGCACTCGGTCCAGTCGCCCTCACGGAACACCTCCACCCAGCGCGCCGCCCCGTCGCTGAGCGCGGCCACCGCCCGGATCCCCGCCCGGGGGAGGGTGCCGGTCACGGCCCGGCCGGAGACGGCGGGGTCGGCGGCGGCGGTGAAGAAGCCGCCCTCGACATTGCGCAGGGCGGCCAGCGGGCGCCTCCCCGCGGCGCGCAGCCGGTCGATCCGGTCGTCGAGCACGGGCGTCACCGTGCCGTCCGTCCGCTCGATCAGCAACGCCGAGTCGGAGAGCACCAGATGCTCGACCCGCTCCGCGTCCCAGCGCACCGCGACCACCGTCGCCTGGGGCGTTCTCGCGTGAGAAAGGTCACATGTGGTGCCGTGCGCGTCGGCGGTGCGCTCGATCGCCTGGGAGAGGCAGCCTGTCAGCGGCATGTCCCAGCGCGAACCGGACAGTTCGAGCAGCGCCCCGCCCAGGCGGGCGGTGAACCAGGGCACGCCGTGGGCGCATCCGTAGTCCTCCTCGGGGGGCGTCACCCCGTCGAGGAGCACCAGTGCGCCGCCCTGGCCTGACGCGGGCAGCGCTACTGACGCGTAGTCCTCGTTGGGAACTTGGTGATCACCGGGCGCGGTGGCGAGTTCGATGCGCATCCGGCCAGTCTGCCGGACCGGTCCCCGTCACCCCTGGCCGGTCAATTGCCGGATTCGCCGGAATTGACGGTTAGGGGAAGTGGTGAGGGAGTATCTTGCCAGGGGGTCGGGCGATTTCCAACCCGTGAAAGGTTGGAGAAGGGTATGGCCCGCGGCCGAAGTTTGGTGGTCAACTACGCAATGCGGTTCACTCGTTCGGGTGGCGGGGTGGGTGATGCATGCCCGTCCCAAAGCCGTCCTGAAAGGGTCGGGACCCCTGCCAGAGGTGGGGAAACACAATTGTTGAACCGTCGTCACCTCTGGAACCACAGCGGGTCGGGCGAGAAAAGATTGTGAGCACCGGTGCGGAAGAAGCGGCTTCGGGGCGGCAACCACGAGCAGGGCGGCGAGCCACGCGCGCAGCAGGCGGCGCCGCAGCGCAGCACCGCACGCGTCCGTAACCGGCTGGCCGTGTCCGTCGCCGTCGTCTCCCTCGCCGTCCTCGGCGCCGGAGCCCCGGCCGTGCTGGGCGCGCTGGACGACACCACCGACGCCCAGGAGCTCGTCGACCTCGCCAAGACCAACCGCGGCGCGGTGACCCTCGCCCACGCCCTCGCCGACGAGCGCGACGCCATGACCGAGTACGTCGCGGCCGGGCGCAACTCCGCCTCCGGTGCCGGAGTGTCCGAGAGCCAGCGGGCCCGGGTGGACCGCCAGGTCAAGGAGGTCGGCCCGGGCACCCCGGCCGAGGTGCGGCGGCTGCTGGACGCGCTGCCCAAGGTCCGGCAGCAGGCGCTGACCGGCCACGGCTCGGCGCTGGACGTGTACGAGAGCTACACCGAGACCATCCAGGCCCTCGGCGGCCTCGCCGACACCCTGGCCCGCAGGCTCCGGGCGGGCGCCGACGACGGCTCCGCCGCCGCCCTGGCCCCGCTCGGCCGCGCCACCGAAGAGGCCTCCGCCACCCGTGGACTGCTGCTCGGCGCGCTCGCCGCGGGCGGCGCCCAGCCCAAGCTGACCTCGGCCGCCCAGCGCACCAACGTCAGCGAGCAGTCCGCGCTCGCCGACTTCAACCAGCTCGCCCCCGGCTCCGTACGCGACCGCTTCGCCCGCACGGTCAACGGCACCGAGGTCACCACCGCCGAGCGCTACATCGCCCGCCTCACCGACCAGCCCCAGCTCTCCGACACCGACCTGTTCCTCGACGACGAGCGGGTCGAGTCCAGCCTCTCCGCCCGCATCGACCGGATGCGCGGCGTCGAGTCCTCCCTGGCCACCGCCGAGATCGCGCACCTGGAGCAGCTGCGCGACGACGAGGTCACCGACCTCGAGGTGGGCCTCGGCATCCTCGGGGCCTGCCTGCTGCTGGCCATCGGCGCCGGCGTCCAGGCCGCCCGCTCGATGACCCGGCCGCTGGCCGCGCTGCGGCTCGGCGCGCGGCGGGTGGCCGCCGACCCGCTGGCCGAGGAGCCGATCGCCTTCAAGGGACGGAACGACGAGTTCGCGGAGGCCGTACGGTCCGTCAACCAGGTGCACCAGGCCGCGGTGCGCGAGCACGAGCGCGCCGTGAAACTGGAGGCGGAACGGGTCCGCCTGGTCGAGGAGCGGCGGAAGCTGGCCGACGAGCGGTCCGAGCTCCGCCGCGAGCGGGACGAGGTCGCCACCCGCCTCGACGGTCTGCGGGCCCGCGTCCACGGCAGCTTCGTCAGCCTGGCGCTGCGCACCCTCGGCCTGATCGAGCGCCAGCTGACCATCATCGAGCAGATGGAGGAGCGGGAGCAGGACCCGGACCGCCTGCAGACCCTCTTCCAGCTCGACCACCTGGCCACCGGAATGCGCCGCTACGGCGAGAACCTGCTGGTCATCGCGGGCTCCGAGAACAAGGCCGCGCACCCGGGCCCGGTGCCGCTGCTGGATGTGCTGCGCGCCTCGATCAGCGAGGTCGAGCGGTACGACCGGGTGCAGATCCAGGCCCTGCCGCAGCACGCCCAGGTCGCCGGGTACGCCGCGGACAGCATCAGCCACCTGGTCGCCGAGCTGCTGGAGAACGCGACCACCTTCTCCCCGCCGGACACCATGGTGCAGATCTCCGGCTGGCTGCTGGAGAGCGGCGAGGTCATGCTCTCCGTCCAGGACGAGGGCATCGGTATGACGGCCGAGCGCTTCGCCGAGCTCAACAACCGGCTGGCCGACCCGGTGCCGGAGTACTGCCAGGGCCCGCAGCCCGAGGACCCGCTGGGGCTCGGTCTGTACGTGGTGACCCGGCTGGCCGCGCGCCACGGCGTCCGGGTGCAACTGCGCGAGCAGAAGCCGGGCGGGGTCGCGGCCGTGGTGGTCCTCCCGACGAAGATCCTGCCCGCCGGCCCGCCCGGCGCCGGGCTGCCGCCCGCCGCGCCCGCCGGCGCCTCGTACGGCGGCACCTCGGTCCCGTCCTTCCCCGGCTCGGAGGCCGAGGCCAACTCCAACGCGCTCCCGGCGCAGTCCCGCCCGGCCCTCGCCGGCGGATACCCCGCGCCCTCCGCCTCGGGGGCCTCCTCCGCGACCGCCTCCGGGTCCTCCGGGGCGTCGTCCGCGCCCGCCTCCGCGACCTCCGCCGCCGACCTGGAGTCGCCCCGTACGCTCTCGCACCGGCGCGGCGGGCGCATGGGCCTGCCGCGCCCGGGCGCGGAGGAAGGCTCCACCGGCCCGGCCCGTACGGCCGCGACCCCCGGGTCGTCCGCGCCCGGCATCGAGCAGGCCCACGAGCCGACCCCGCCGCGGGGCCACCCGGCCCCCACCGACGGCGGGACGCTGCCCATGCTTCCGCGGCGCACCCCGAAGCAGGCCTCCGACCCGCTGGTGGAGGCCGCCGAGCGGACCATCCAACTCTCCGGGCAGCGGGACGAGTCGGTCCCCGACCCGCGCCGGCCGGTCCGGCCGGCCGGCGGCGAGACGATCGGCGGCGAGACGATCGGCGGCCACGGCATGCGCCCGGTCGGCGCCGACGCCTGGGGCCCGGCCGGCGGCCCGGCACCGGCCGGCGGCCCGGCACCGGCCGGCGGCCCGGCACCGGCCGGCGGCCCCACACCGGCGGGCGGTCCCACACCGGCCGGCGGCTCGGCCCCGACCGGAGGCCTGGCACCCGCCGAGCCCGCCGACGACACGCGGTCGGTCACCGGTCCGTATTCGACCGAGCCCGCCGAACACACGCGGCCCGCGGCGGCGGGCGAGAGGCGCCTCGCCGAAAGGCGCCTCACCGACAAGGGACTTCCCAAGCGCACCCCGAAGAACGTGGCCCTGCCGGAGACCGACCCCCAGGAGCGCACGGGCGCGGTGAACGCCGAGGAACTGCGGCGCAGGCTCGGTGGTTTCCAGAAGGGCGCACGCGACGGGCGCCGCGACGCCGAGGCCGAGATCGCGAATCGCCGCGCGGCGGGGGAGCGGCAGCGGGGACAATCGGGGGCGCAGGACGAGGGTGGCACGGTTGAGGAGGCACGCAGGTGAAGGCGCCCACTAGTACCTATGGGTTGAGTTCCGAGGCCCGCAATCTGCATTGGCTGCTGTCGAACCTGGTCGAGGAGGTGCCCGGCGTCCGCTCGGTCGCCGTCGTCTCCTCCGACGGGCTGATGCTGCTGTCCTCGGACGCGCGGCACCACACCGCGGCGGCCGCCGACCCCACGAGCCAGGACGGCCCGAAGGGGTCGAGCGCGGACCTGGCCACCATCGTCTCCGGCCTCGGCAGCCTCACGCTGGGCGCGGCCAAGCTGATGGACGGCGGTACGGTCAAGCAGACGATGGTCGCGATGGACCAGGGCAGCCTGTTCGTCATGTCGATCAGCGACGGCTCGCTGCTGGGCGTGCACGCCACGCCGGACTGCGACATGACCGTGGTCGCCTACCACATGGCGCTGTTCGTCGGCCGGGCCGGGCATGTGCTCACCCCTGAACTCCGTACCGAGCTGCGCCGGTCCCTGGAGTCCGCACAGTGACGTCCGCGTCCCCCAAGGCCGCCCGCGTACGCCCGTATTCGCTCACCGGCGGCCGGACCCGCTCCGGCCATGTGCTGCTGGTCGAGACCTTCGTGGCCACGCTGGAGACCCCGGACGGGGCGGTCGAGCCCGCGCTGAGCGGGCCGGCCTCCCGGATGGTGCCGGAGATCCGCGCCATCATCGACCTCTGCCGTCGGATGCGTTCGGTCGCGGAGGTCTCCGCGCTGCTCAAGATTCCGCTCGGTGTGGTGCGCGTGCTGCTCAGCGACCTCGCGGACCAGGGAAAGATCCGCGTGTACGGCACCGGGCGCGGCCCCGGGCAGCCGGATCGCGCGTTGCTCGAAAGGGTGCTCAGTGGACTTCGCAGACTCTGAGACGATGACGGCGGCACCGGTGCGGGTGCCGGAGATACCGGGCGCCGACGAGGGGCTCCAGGGGTGGCAGGAGGACCGTTCGCGGGCGCCCATCGCCACCAAGATCGTCGTCGCGGGGGGTTTCGGCGTCGGCAAGACGACATTCGTCGGCTCGGTCTCGGAGATCACACCGCTGCAGACCGAGGCGCTGATGACCCGGGCCAGCGAGGCCGTGGACGACCTCGCCGCGACCCCGCAGAAGCTGACCACGACGGTCGCCATGGACTTCGGCCGGATCACGCTCGACTCCGACCTGGTCCTGTATCTGTTCGGCACGCCGGGCCAGCAGCGGTTCTGGTTCATGTGGGACGACCTGATGCGCGGCGCGATCGGCGCGGTGGTGATGGTCGACACCCGCCGCCTGGAGGACAGCTTCCCGGCGCTGGACTACTTCGAGAGCTGCGGGCTGCCGTACGTCATCGCGGTCAACCACTTCCAGGGCACCCCGCTGTACGAGCCGGAGGACGTGCGGGACGCGCTGTCCGTGCCGGCGAAGGTGCCCGTGGTGATCATGGACGCCCGCGACCGCATCTCGGTGGTCGACGCACTGCTCGCGCTGGTGAGGTTCGCCGTGGACGTCTCGCCCGAGTGAGTCGGGCCGGCCATGCGCAGGATGCTCATCGTCGGGGCCGGCCAGTCCGGCCTCCAGCTCGCCCTGGGGCTCCAGACCCACGGGTACGACGTCACCTTGATGTCCAACCGTACGGCCGACGAGATCCGCACCGGCCGGGTCATGTCCACCCAGTGCATGTTCCGCACCGCGCTGCAGCACGAGCGTGATCTGGAGATCAACTTCTGGGAGGAGCAGGCCCCGCGCATCCAGGGCCTCGGCGTTTCGGTCGCCGGCCCCGTCACCCCGCTGGGGCACCCGCGCCTGGTCGACTGGCTGGGCCGGCTGAACGGCTACGCCCAGTCCGTCGACCAGCGGCTGAAGATGGCCGGCTGGATGGAGGCCTTCGAGCGGCGCGGCGGCCGGCTGGTCGTCCACGGCGCGGCCGTCTCCGACCTGAACTTCCTCGCCGAGCGGTACGACCTGGTGCTGGTCGCCGCGGGCAAGGGCGAGCTGGGCTCCCTCTTCATGCGCGACGCGGCCCGCTCCCCGTACACCACCCCGCAGCGCGCCCTCGCCGTCGCCTACGTCCACGGCCTCGCCCCCCGGCTGGAACACCCCGACATCGAGGCGGTGCGCTGCAATCTGGTGCCCGGCGTGGGCGAGCTGTACATCATGCCCGCCCTCACCACCTCCGGGCGCGCCGACATCCTCTTCTGGGAGGCCATCCCGGGCGGCCCGGCCGATGTCTTCCAGGGCGTCACCGACCCCTCCGAACACCTCGCGCTGACCCTCGAGCTGATGGAGTGGTTCACGCCCTGGGAGTACGGGCGGGCCACCCGGGTCGAGCTGACGGACGCGGGCGGCACCCTGTCCGGGCGGTACACCCCGACCGTCCGCGACCCCGTCGGCCGGCTGCCGGGCGGCGGGCTGGTCCTCGGTGTCGCCGATGTGGTGGTCACCAACGACCCGCTCACCGGCCAGGGCTCCAACTCCGCCGCGAAGTGCGCCGCCTCGTACCTGGCGAGCATCGTCGAGCACGGCGACCGGCCCTTCGACGAGGCGTGGATGCGGCGGGCGTTCCAGCGCTTCTGGGCCATGGCGCGGCATGTGACGAAGTGGACCAACGCGATGCTGGCCCCGCCGCCCGAACACATCGTGCGGCTGCTCGGCGCGGCGGGCCAACTGCCCGCGGTCGCCCACCGCTTCGTCAACGGCTTCGACGACCCGGCCGACTTCGAGAACTACTTCTACGAACCGGACAAGACCGCGGCGTTTCTCGAGGAGGCGGAGGCCGGCGCCACCGGGAACCCCGAGGCCCCCGAGGCCCTGGGGACCGGCCCGGCCGATGACCCGGCTGACGACCCTGCCGAGGAGACGGCCGGCGAGGCCGCCGGGCAGGTGGGCTAGCCACGGAGCGAGTCAGCCCTTGGTCGGGCGCACGGCGCCGCGCAGCGGGTTGGACGCGAGCGGCGACAGCTTGACCCGGGTGCCCGGGCGCGGGGCCTGCACCACCATGCCGTTGCCCGCGTAGATCGCCACATGGCTCGCGCCCTTGAAGTAGACCACCAGGTCGCCGGGGCGCAGCCGGTTGAGCTTCACATGCGGAAGCCGGCGCCACTGCTCCTGGCTGGTGCGCGGAATGGGCCGCCCCGCGTGCGCCCACGCCTGGGAGGTCAGCCCCGAGCAGTCGAAGGAGCCCGGCCCCTCCGCACCCCAGACGTACGGCTTGCCGATCTGGTTCATCGCGTACCGCAGCGCCCGCTGCCCGGCCGCGGCGGAGGCGAGGGGGCGGCGGGGGGCACGGTGGGGGGCGGCCGTGGTCCGGGGGGTGGGCTCCTTGGGCCGCGGCGACACGTGCTCCGGTTCCTCGGGCCCGTCGGTGCCCGTGCCGGTGGCTTCCGGGTCGGGGGCGGAGGTGTCGCGCGCCTCGGGCGAGGGGCCCTCGCCATCGGTGCCGCGGTCCGAATCGGTGGCGGCATCGGGTCCGGCATGGGCGCGGGCCGCCGGAGGGTCGAGGGCTCCGGAGGCGAGCAGATCGCGCTGCGCCTTCTCGGTGTCCCGGCGCTCCCGCTCCTCGATCGCCCTGAGCTGACGCCGGCTCAGCGAGGCCAGGGTCTTCTCGATGGCGGTGAGCCGTTTCTCGACCTTGTCCCGCTGTTTCTTCCGTTTCATGGCGAGGGTCAGCTGTTTCCTGAGCGCGGCCCGGGCCCGTTTGGCGAGCCCTTCCGCGTGCGCCTCACCTCTGGTCAGCCGTTCCACCACGATCGCCTGGCGGTCGGCGGCCCGGCTGAGCTCCCGCGACTGCTCGGCCGCCTGGTCGGGGCTGGGGGCCAGCAGCGCCAGCAGGAAGGAGTACGAGGACAGCGGGGTGCGGTCCTGGTACTGCTCTCGGGCGAGCCGCCCCGCGTCGTCGTGGCTGATGGCGAGCCGGCCGCGGGTGCGGGCCAGGGCGGCGGTCAGCGCCCGGGTCCTGGCGCGCTGTCTGCGCAGCTTCTCCTCGGTGGCGTTGTACTCCTCGGTCGACTCCTCGGCCTTGCGGTACAGCGTCTTGAGCTGCGTCAGCAGCTCCGCGACGGACCGCTCGGCGGGGGGAGCGGCGGCCGCGGGCGCCGACGGAACGGGCGCTGCCAGCGCGGCGGCCGCGGTCAGCGCCACCGCGCAGACCGATCCCACGATACGTCCTGACACGGTCTCACCTCCGGGCTCGACGACCTCGGGGCGATCGTGACATGACCAGTCGTATATTCAGGAGAATTATCCGCGAGTCGGGCCAATACGGTCACCCGTCCGGCGGCCGTCCGCCTGCCCGTTCTGTCGCATGTCCGTACGAGCCGTACGCGCTCGGTGTCCTGCCGTACCGTCAGCCGGGCTTCGACCAGGGCCACTTCGGCCCGGCGTGCGCCCGGCCCTCCGGGTCGTACTCGTACCGCCACCCGCGCACCAGCCCCAGTCGGCGCGAGGTGGCGGCCGGAACCCGGCGGTAGACGTACACCGTCGGCGGCCCTCCGCCCTCGTCCGGGACCGGCACCTCGTACGTCTTCGGCGGCTGCCCGGTCAGTCCGACCAGCACCGGCAGCACCCGGCCGTCCAGCGGCCCGCCCACGAAGGGCGTCTCCTCGCTTCTCACCGCACCAGTGTCACAGCGCTTCTCGCCGCACCGGCGTCACAGCAGGTGGGAGGCGTCGCCGAGCACCGGCAGCAGACGCCGCGCCAGCGCCCCCACCTGGCCCTCCGCGGTCTCCAGCGCCAGCGCCGCCCGCAGCACCCGGGCCGTTCGCGGGTCGCCCGCGGCGGTGGCGGCCATCAGCGCGACGAAGTGGTCGACGAGCCAGTCGCGCAGCTCGGCCACCGGCGGCTGCTTCTCCTCGTCCAGCCACATCAGCGAGGCGGCCTCGACCGCGGTGATCCACGTGCGCACCATCATCCGCAGCCGCGGGCCCGGTTCCGCCACCTCCAGGTGGAGCAGGATCTGGTCGGCCGCGGCCCGCCGGACCTCGTCCACGATCGCGTTGGTCCGCGAGGTCTCCGCGACGCTGCCGCTCTGCAGCAGCGCGCTGAACCCCGCGTCGTGCTCGTCCACGAACGCGAGATAGCGGTCGAGACCCCGGCGCAGCCGTACGGTGAGCGGGCCGCTCCGCGGCTCGGCGAAGCACAGTTCCAGCTCGTCGGCGGCGCTGCGCAGCGCGGCCTCGTACAACTGCTGCTTGCCGCCGGGGAAGTAGCGGTAGACCAGTGGGCGGGAGGCCCCGGCGGCGGTGGCCACATCGTCAAGCGAGACGTCCTCCGGCGCGCGGTGGGCGAACAGCGTGAGCGCGGCGGCGATCAGCTGCGCGCGCCGCTCCTCCACGCTCAGCCTGCGGTAGGCGCCGCGGCGCGCGGGGCGCGTGGCGGCGCCCGCCGCGGTGGCGGCCACCGGCGCGGCGGGTGCCGCGGGGGACGCCACGGCGCGGGTCGCTGCCGCCGGCTGCGCCGGTGCGGTGCCGCTGCCTGTCGTCATGCCTGGCAGCGTAACCGGCCCTGCGTTCGGTTTGCTTCCAGGGGCCCGCGCACCCTCGCTCCCGGCGGCGGCGTGCCGCTTCGGCCACTCCCCGGCAGGCCCGCCCGGCGGCGGCGTGCCGCTTCGGCCACTCCCCGGCAGGCCCGCCCCGCGGCTACGCCAGCAGGCCGGAGCTCTGCCACAACCGGCGCCCCGCGCCGCGCAGCACGCCGATGTCGTCGAGGAAGTCCGTCAGCCGCTTCGCGCCCGCCCGCATCACCTCGCGCCGGTGGCCGCTCGCCCGCACCTGCTCGACCGCCGCGCGCCGGTCGAGCCCCACCTCCGTGTACACGCGCGGGTTGACGAAGGCGCGCGCGAAGATCCGGGCGAACTCGCCCGAGCCGATCCGGGTCAGCTCCGCCTCCCAGCGCGGCGCCGACACCATCTGGCGGCGCAACTCCTCGCGCGCGTACCGCACATGCCGCGCCTCCTCCACGACATGGATCCGGGTGACCCCGCGCACCAGCGGCTGGACCCGCTCGTCGGGGAAGGTCAGCCGCTGCATCCAGTCCAGGACCTCCTCGCCGAGGAGGGTCGCGGTGAACGAGCCGGGGGTCGTGGAGACCGTCTTGAAGAAGCGGCCGAGGTTGTGGTGCAGCCGGGCGGGCGGGTAGGCGGGGGTGCCGCCCTTGGCGATCAGCCGGGCGAACATCTTCGAGTGGCGGCACTCGTCCGCGATTTCGGTGAGCGCGTAGCGCACATGCGCGCTGGTCGCGGGCTTGTCGTAGATATGGCGGGTGAGCAGCTGGATCAGGATGACCTCGAACCATATGCCGAGCGAGGCCAGCGCCGCCGCCTCGTGCCGCGACAGCAGCACGCGCTGCTCCTCGGACATCCGCCGCCACATGGGCGTGTCGTAGAGGGAGACCAGCTCCGGCGGCCAGAACCACTTGCCCGGCTCGTACGGCGCGTCCCAGTCGAGTTCGGTGTCCGGGTCGAAGGAGTGCCGGGCGGAGGACTTCAGCAGCCGCTCGGCCACCGCCTCGCGGTCCTTGAGCGGCCCGAGCGCGTCGCGCGGCGCGGTGGGCCGGATGGTCGTCGTCATGCTTGGCACCTCGGTCATGGCGGGGCCGCCGGGGGGTTACCGGCGGATACATCTTATGAGACGACGTGTCAGCAAGCGCGTCAATCCCCCGCGTACGACCGCCCGACCCGCACCTGGGAAAACCGCGATGCGCACACCTCCCCCCACTGGCACGATGCCCACCATGACCGCGACCCCCGCTCCGAACCCCTCGGCCGCCCGCCGCAGCATGGAGGCCCTCGCCCTCGGCGACGCCTTCGGCGAGCGCTGGTTCCCGCTCTTCCGCGACCGCCGGCGGGCGCACGCCGAGATCCGGGCGCGGGCGGTCCCGGAGGAGTCGCCGTGGCCCTGGACGGACGACACGGCGATGGCGCTCCGCGTGCTGAGCGTGCTGGGCGACCACGGGCGGATCGACCAGACCCGCCTGGCCCGGACCCTGGCCGACACCTTCCTGTCCGACCCCGGCCGCGGCTACGGCAGCGGCATGCACGAACTCCTGCCCTCGCTCGCCGCCGCCCCCGCCTCCTGGCCCACCGCCACCCGCGCCCTCTTCCGCGGCGAGGGCAGCCTCGGCAACGGCGCGGCGATGCGGGTCGCCCCGCTCGGCGCCTGGTTCAGCGCGGACCCGGACCACGCCGCGGAACAGGCCCGCCGCTCGGCCGAGGTCACCCACGCCCACCCCCAGGGCATCGCCGGCGCGATCGCGGTCGCCGTCGCCGCGGCCCTCACCGCCCGCCGCGCCCCCATCCCCGACCTCCTGCGCGAGGTCGCCGACCGCACCCCGCCCGGCCCGGTCCACGACGGTCTCACCCACGCCACCTCCCTGCCCCCCGCCACCACCCCACGCCAAGCCGCCGACCTGCTGGGCAGCGGCCGCCGCATCCGCGCCGACGACACCGTCCCCTTCGCCCTGTGGTGCGCCGCCCGCCACCAGGACGACCTGATCGCCGCCCTGTGGACCACGGCGGAGGGCCTCGGCGACGTCGACACCACCTGCGCCATCGTGGGCGGCGTCGTCGGAGCCGCCACCGGCGTGTCGGCCGTCCCCCCGTCCTGGCTCGACCGCCGCGAACCCCTGCCCGCGTGGGTGGCGGCGCTGCCCTGATGCACGGGATGGAGAGGGGCCTGTCTACGGGATGGACAGGGGCCTGCCGCCCAGGCCGCCCACCTTGTCGAGCAGGCCACCCGCGTTCAGCTTGTCCAGGCCCGGCAGCTTGTCGAGGCCGGGAAGCTTGTCCAGCTGATTCAGGGGGGACAGGGCGGGTGACTGGGGCGAGAGGCCATCGTCGATCCGCAGGTCGAACTGTGCCCACGCCTTGTCGGTCGTCCTCGGGTCGGTGGTGCCGGGCTGGGCGTCGTTGAGCAGCTCGGCCGTCTGCTGCAGAGGCCGGCCGGGAGCGAGGGAGTAGTCCCTGTCCACCTCGCCCTTCTTGCCCATCGTCTGCGCGGTCTCGCCCTCGAACAGCACTCCGTGGACGTGGACATTGACCTGGTTCTCCCGGGCGCCGGCCAGGTTGGAGTTCTGCGCCGGGCTCACATACCGGTAGGTGACGTACCACTCGACGCGCATGGACTCGCCGCAGCGGTCGACGTACTGGCGCTCCAGGGGCGGCGTGTCCAGGACGAGCGTCAGGTCGATCGGGTGGTTCATCATCGGGCAGTCGACGTAGCCGCCGCCGCCCTTGTAGTCGGCGGACCACAGGCTGAGCGTTCCGGCCACATGCCCGGGCGTGGCGGCCGGTGCGGGGGCCGCCGAGGCGGTTCCGACTGTCGCCGCGCAGAGGCCGAACAGGGTGGCGGTACAGGCTGTCAGCAGACGCGGTCGACGCACGGCGAACTCCGATCACTCCAACGCCAGGACAACCACCTTGAGCGATTCACGGGGGAGCGAAGAGCTGTACGCGGCGGCGATGCGATGGATTCACCCGATTGACGGGGTCGGTGCGAGGGGGCCGGGCGTGGACCCCAGCGCGCGCAGAGCCTTGGTCGTGAACTCGTCGAGCGGGTAGAACAGCTCGATCGCCAGCTCGGAGAGCGTCACATCCGCCGGCGCCCCGAACGTGGCCATCGTGCTGAACATCGACAGCTCGCCCATCGGGGTGCGCACCCACAGCGGCACCTGGAAGGTGCCAGGCCGCGTGGCCGGGGTGTCGGGACCGGGGCCGGGGGCGAGGGCCGGGGCTGGAGCCGGGGCGTCCTGGGGCGGGGGCGCGGGCGCCGGGTAGTCGCGCACCTCCTCGTACAGCGCCCGCAGCTCCGCGTCGCCGGTGGCGTCGGCCTGGCGGCGCAGCCGTTGGAGGGCGAGGGCGCGGAACTGGCCGAGGTTGACCAGGCGGGGGGCCAGGCCGTCGGGGTGGAGGGTCAGGCGGTAGACGTTGGGGCGGGAGTCCAGCAGATGGGGCGGCACGCCGTCGGTCAGGACCGCCATGGCGCGGTTGCCCGTGACCACATTCCACAGCCGGTCCACCACGACGGCCGGATACGGCTCGTGGGCGGACAGCATCGTGTCGAGCGCGGCGCGGACGGACGCCATCTCCTCGTCGTCCAGGCTGCTCTCCCGGTACGCCGGAGCCTAGCCGCGGGCGGATCAGCGCGGCCATGACCTCGGAGGGCATTGAGTCCATGACCGCGCGATGTCACGGTTTCCGCACACCAGGGGCCGGGCCGGGCCCGGCCACGCACACGGAGGGGACCCGTATGAGCATTCAGGCCACGCGCCAGTCCACGACCGTGACCCCGGACCTGCTGCGCACCAGCCTGCGCGTGGACAGCTGGGCCACCGCCGCCTTCGGGGCCGTCATGCTGGCCGGGGCCAAGTGGCTCAGGGATCCGCTGGGGCTGCCGGTGGCCCTGTCGGTCGTGTTCGGGATCGTCATGCCGGCCGGGGGCGCCGTGCTCGCGCTGATCGCCAGGTATCCGCGGATCCCGGTGGGGGCGGCGGCGGCCGTGGTCGTGGTCAACTCCCTGTCCTGCCTGGGGATGGTGACGCTGGCCTGCACGGACGTGGTGGCGCTCACCGGGTTCGGGCGGGCGTTCATGGTCGTCGGGGCGGTGGCGGTCGCGGTGTTCGGCGAGTTGGAGTTCGTGGGCCTGCGGCGGGCGCGGCGCATGAGTGGCCGGCCCGCGTAAGGATCCGAGGGGCCCGGGACATAGAGCGGGTGTGGAGAAGATACACACGGGGGACGAGCGCGGGCGCTCGGCTCGGTTCACCGACCTGTACGCCCGCGAACACCCACGCGTCGTCGCCTTCGTGCACCGGCGGGTGGGCGTTCGCGGCGCGGCCGAGGAACTGGCCGCGGAGGTGTTCCGCATCGCGTGGGAGCACACCCTCACCAAGGAAGGCGAGGTCACGGCCGGCTGGCTGTTCGTCACCGCCCGCAATCTCGTACGCAACCACTACCGCGCCGAGGCCCGTCTGAGCGAGCTGCACCGGCGGATCACGGACGAGCTGGGCCGCGCGGCGGCGACCGGCCAGGACTCAGCGGTGCTCGACACGCTCGACCGGCTGCCCGCCCACCACCGCGAGGTGCTGGTGCTGAGCTACTGGGACGGGCTGAGCGCGGCCGAGGCCGGCGCGGTGCTGGGGTGTGGTGCCCCGGCGGTGTGGGTGCGGCTGCACCGCGCCCGCAAAGCGTTCCGTGACCTGTACCGGACCCCGGCCCCCTCGACCATGGAGTCAGCATGATCCGCGTGAAGTCCCTGATGCAGCAGGCCAATCCGGTCCCGGACACAACCCCGGACCAGGCCTCGGACCCGGCCTCGCACACGACCCCGGACACCCCGGCGGCGTCGGCCCGGTGGGGGGTGCGCCGCGCCGGGCTGGCCCTGGGCGGGCTCGCCGCCCTCGCCGCCGCCGTCGTCGCCGTACCCGCGGTGTTCGGCCCCCGGGGCAAGGGGCCCGGCGGCGACCCCGCCCCGCCACCCGCCGCCGACGAGCCGTACTACACGACCACCGCGGACCTGGAGCGGTCCGCCGACCTGATCGTCCGCGCGCGCCTCGACGCCACCCGCGAGACCGAGGAGGACGGGATCCAGGAGACCGTCGCCACGGTGAGCGTGGCGGCCATCGCCCGGGGCGAGACCCCTGACCGCACCCTCCGGGTGTCGTACCCCGCCCCCGGGAGCGGGCAGCCCGACGGGCCTGGGCTCACCGTCTCGCACGAGTACGTCCTGCTCCTGGACCGCACGGACGACGGCGGCTACACCCTGGTGAACACCGACCAGGGCTACTACGGCGTCGACGCCGGCCATGCCGAGGCCGGCCCCGACAACGACGTGGCCCTCAGCGGCGGGGTGCTGGCGGCGCTCGGCCTGAAGCGGTGAGGACCGGCGGCGGTAACGGCTCGAGGTAACGGCTGGACTCTCCCCCCGTGGGAGAGGCCATGCTGAGGCGCGTGAACGACGACGACCCGCTGTCCATCGGACAGTTCGCCCGCCTGGTGCGACTCAGCGTGAAACAGCTGCGCCACTACGCCGACCTCGGCCTGCTGCCGCCCGCCTGGGTGGACCCCGACACCGGATACCGGTACTACCGCGCGCACCAGGCGCGGGACGCCATGTCCATCGGTCTGCTGCGCTCGCTCGACGTGCCGCTGACCGCCATCAAGGACGTGCTCTCCGGGCAGGACCCCGCCCGCGCCCTGGGCGACGTACGCGACCGGCTCGACGAGGAACTCGCCCGGCGCCGCCGGTCCCTCGCCGCCCTGGAGCGGATCCTGGCGCGCGGGCTGCCCACCGCCGAGGTGACGCTGTGGCGGGAGGAGCCGCAACGGGCGGCCGTCGTCCGCGATGTGGCCGACTCGCCGCAGGACATCGGGCGGGTCACGAGCGCGGGTATGCGCAGGCTGCTGGAGCTGGCGGGGCCGCCGGGGGAGGGCGTCCGGCTGATCGGGCTCTTCCCGGCCGACCTGGGCGAGCACGTCCCGATCACCCTCGCGGCCACGCTCCCCGACGGCCGCCCCGCGCCGCCCGGTACCACCCTGGACCTGCTCCCCGGCGGCACATTCGCCCGAGCGGTCCACACGGGCCCGTACGACCAGATCTCCCTGACCGCCCACGCCCTCCTGGCCTGGTGCGTCGAACGCGGCCACACCCCCGCCGGACCCATCCGGGAGGTCTACATCGACGACCCCGCCACCACGGCCCCCGACGACCTGGTCACCCATCTGCTGATCCCCCTGGAGGAGACGTCGTGAATCCCACCGACGCCGGGTACACCGACGCCTGGTACACCGCCGCCGACACGCCCGAGCTCGCCACCTTCGGACCGGTCCACGTCCTGTGCGCGAGCGGGCGGGGCGAACCGGGCGGGGCCGAGTACGGCGTCGGTGTCGAGGCCCTGTACGCCGTGGCCGGCGCGCTGCCCACGCCCCACCTGGCGCCGCTGGAGGGCCGCTGGTGGGTGGAGGACTCCCGCCCGTACCTGGACGTGCCGCGTGACCAGTGGCACTGGCACCTGTTCCTCCGGCTGCCGGACGACCTGGATCCGGCCGCCGTCGACCAAGCCCGCGAAACCGCCCGGCCGTCGGGCGCGGCGGTGGACCGGGTGCAGCGGGTCGTCCTCACCGAGGGGCGGTGCGTGCAGATGACCCACCACGGCCACTACGCCGACGAGCCCGCGTCCCTCGCCCTGCTGGACGCATACATGGCCGAGCAGGGCCTGGCGCGGGCGGGCACGCATCACGAGATCTATCTCTCCGATGTCCGCGAGACCGACCCGGCGAAGATGCGCACGATCCTGCGGCAGCCCGTACGCCCCGCCTGACGCGCGCGCGTTTCGCGTGAGGCCCGTGTGTCCCGCGTGACGCGCGTGCGTTCCCGGGACGCCTCGGGAGGATGATGGGCGCGTGCGGATACGACAGAGCACCATCGAAGAGCTTCCCGTGCTGCAGGACATCGAGCGGGCCGCGGGCCTGTGCTTCCGGGACATCGGCATGGACGAGATCGCCGACGACGAGCCGCTGAGCCTGGAGGAGCTGGCCGGGTACCAGCGCGCCGGGCGGGCGTGGGTCGCGGTGAACGGCGACGACCGGGCCGTGGCCTATCTGATCACCGACCCGGTGGACGGCAACATGCACATCGAGCAGGTCTCCGTGCACCCCGACAGCGCCCGGCGCGGCCTCGGCCGGGCGCTGATCGAACACGCGGCGGGGCGGGCGGCCGCCGAGGGCGCGCGGGCGCTGACGCTGACCACGTTCGTCGACGTGGCCTGGAACGCCCCGTACTACGCGGCGCGGTGCGGCTTCCGGACCCTGGGGGAGGACGAACTCACCCCCGGGCTGCGGGAGATCCGGCGGCACGAGGCCGCGCACGGGCTGGACCGGTGGCCGAGGGTGTGCATGCGGCGCGACGTGGGCTGACGGCCCCCGCCGCCAGTGGATTCGCGGTGAGTACCGGACAGCGACACGCCGACGCCACGGCGTGTCGCTGTCCCGTACTCACCGCGAATCCCGCTGATCACCCGGAGGCGTACAGCTCGGCCACGGCCCGGCCGAACGCCCGTACCCGCGCGGTGTCCCCGCCCCGCCGCCACACCAGCCCGAGGGTCGACTCCGGCAGGCCCTCGACCGGTACGAAGGCGATGTCGCGGCGGCCGTGGAGCGCGGCGGTCGGCGCGCACAGCAGCATCGCGCCCCGGCCCGCCGCCGTCGCCACCAGGCCCTCCTGGAGGGTGGACACGCGCGGGCCGCGCGGGACCGGACGGCCGCCGGGGGTGGTGGCGGGCGCCATGACGTCCCGCCAGTAGCGCGGCGCGGGCTCGCCGGGCCCGATGACCGCGCAGCCGGCCAGCTCCTCGGCCCCGACCACCGCGCCGGCGGCGGCCCGGCGCGCGAGCGGATGCCGGGCGGACACCGCGAGCGTCAGCGGCTGCCGGGAGAAGACCGGGCCGAGGGCGAGGTCGGGTTCGGCCATCGGCAGGCAGACGATCGCGGCGTCCACCTCGCCGCCGCGCACCGCGCCGAACGGGTCCGCCAGCGGGATCTCCACGGTCTCCAGCTCACAGCCGGGGTGCCGGTCCCGGAAGGCGGCGACCGCGTCCATCACCCGCTCGTCGGCGGTCCCCTGGAAGCCGATCCGCAGGACACCCTCAAGCCCCCGCGCGGCGTCGCGCGCCGCCGCCAAGGCGCCGTGCAGCGAGGCGAACGCGGGCCGTACGTCGGCCAGGAACCGCTCGCCGAGCGGGGTCAGCCGCACCCGGCGGCTGGTGCGCTCCAGCAGCCGGGCGCCGATGCGCCCCTCGAGCGAGCGCAGGAGCTGGCTCACCCGACTCTGGGACACGTACAGCCGCTCCGCCGCCCGGCCGAAGTGCAACTCCTCGCTGAGCGCCAGGAAACACTCCACCTCGCGGATGTCCAGACCGCCCGTCCCCACCCCCGCGCTCGTCCCCACCCTCCGGCCGCCTCCTCGCTCACGTGCGTCGATAAGCCCGGCTCATAAAAGGGTGAGCACTTCGCCGTTGTTCCCGCCCGGGACCGGCTGTTCGCTTGAGACATGTCCAACACCACGGAACTCACCACCCCGGAAGGCATGTCCGGGTCCGGATCCGTGCGCTCGCCGCTCAGGAACTGGCTCGCCGTCGCCGCCGTGGCGCTCGGCACCTTCTCCGTCGTCACCAGCGAAATGCTGCCGGTCGGCCTGCTCACCTCGATCGGCTCGGCGCTCGAGGTCTCCGACGGCACCGTTGGCCTGGCCATGACGGTGCCCGCCCTCGTCGCCGCCGTCGCCGCGCCCCTGCTGACCGTCACCGTCGGCCGGCTCGACCGGCGGCTGCTGCTCATCGGCCTGATGGGGCTGCTGGCCGCCGCCAACGTGGCCTCGGCGCTCGCGCCCGGCTTCGCCGTCCTGCTGTCCGCCCGGGTCCTGGTGGGGGTGAGCATGGGCGGGGTGTGGTCCCTCGCGGCCGGCGTGGCCGCGCGGCTGGTGCCGGAGAAGTCCGTCGGCCGCGCCACGTCCGTCGTCTTCAGCGGCATCGCCGTGGCGTCCGTCCTCGGCGTGCCGGCCGGGACGCTCATCGGCGATCTGATGCACTGGCGTGTCGCGTTCGCGGTGGTGGGCGCGGTGTCGCTGGCCGTCGCGGCCGCCATGGCCCTCACCCTGCCGCCGCTGCCCGCCGAGCGGACCATCCGGCTGGGCGAGGTGCCCGGCCTGTTCCGCAACGCCCGGCTGCGCACCGCGCTGATCACCACCCTGCTGCTGGTGACCGGCCACTTCGGCGCGTACACCTACGTACGTCCGGTGCTGGAGGACGTCGCGGGCGTCGGCGCCGGGCTGATCAGCACGCTGCTGCTCGCGTACGGCGTGGCGGGCATCGCCGGGAACTTCCTGGCCGGCGCCACCGCCCACCGCGATCCGCGCCGCACCCTCGTGGTCATCTTCGTCTTGCTGGCCGCCGCCGAACTGCTGGTGCCGGTGTTCGGCGGGACGACGCCGGGGGCCACGGTGCTGCTGGTGGTGTGGGGGCTGGCGTACGGAGGGGTGTCGGTCACCTCGCAGACGTGGGTGCTGCAGGCGGTGCCGGAGGCACGCGAGGCGGCCTCGGCGCTGCTCGTCGGGGTGTTCAACGTGGGGATCTCGCTGGGCGCGCTGCTCGGCGGCCGGGCGGCGGACGGGATCGCCGTGTCGAGCGTGATGTGGTTCGGGGGCGCGCTCGTGGCGCTGGCCCTGGTGAACCTCGTGGTCGCGCGCCCACGGTGAGGCGGGGCCCGGGACCGGGCCCGGGACGCGGCGGGGCGTCGCCGCGTCCCGGGCAGCCGGTCTCAGGAGCGGTTCGCCGGCAGCAGCCGCTCCGAGATCATCTCGAGTACGTGGGGCACGTGGTCGTTGAGGAAGAAGTGCCCGCCGCTGAGCACCGTGAGGTCCATCTCCCCGGTGGTGTGGTTCGCCCAGTCGCGCACCTCCTCGAGCGTCGCCCTCGGGTCGGCGTCCCCCGTCAGCGCGGTGATCGGGCAGCTGATCCGACGCCCGGGCTCGCAGCGGTACGACTCGATGGCGCGGTAGTCGCTGCGGATGGCCGGCAGCGCCATGCGCAGCAGCTCCTCGTTCTCCAGCACCTCGCCACTGGTCCCGTTCAGCAGGCGCAGCTCCCGCAGCACCCCCGCGTCGTCGCGCACGTGCACGGACTCCTCGCGCACCCGGGACGGCGCCCGCCGCCCGGAGACGAACAGCCTGACGGGCTTCACCCCCCGCTCCTCCAGGCGCAGCGCCACCTCGTACGAGAGCGTGGCGCCCATGCTGTGGCCGAACAGCGCGAGCGGCTTGTCGTTCAGCCCGCCCGGTCCCTCCTGCCCGCCCAGGTCCTCCAGGGCGCCGACGATGGCGTCGGCGAGCTTGCCTATGTCGTCGATGCACGGCTCACGGTGCCGGTCCTGGCGGCCGGGGTACTGGATCGCGAGCACCTCGATTAAGGGCGCCAGCGCCTTCGCCACCGGGAAGAAGTAGCTGGCCGACCCCCCGGCGTACGGCAGGCACACCAGCCGTACCGCGCTGTCCGGGGACTTCTCGTACCGCCTGATCCACGCCTCCGCGTCCGCCGCGATGCTCGTCATCGTCCTGTGCTTCCTTCCTCTACCCCTGCCGGTTCCGGGGAAGGTGCGGTCCCGGCCTGTCGCCAACACCCTCGCACAGCCGCCTGATTCCGGGCTTGCTTCGCCCAACTCGGGGAGTGGACCTTGCCGCCTCGGTGAAGACCAGGTCCGCAGGTGAGACCCTGATACCAGGGGGCTCGTCTTCCGGAGTGTCCGATGGCAGTGAGCATGCACGTGGTCTGGAGCACGGCCGAGCCGGGACGCGTCATCTACCAGACGCACGCGATCGAAACGATCACCGACGGCGAAGGCGTCCACGCGACGGTCAACAGCCACACCTATGAGGTCCCCCTCCACAGCCGCGCCGAGGCGGAGTCGATCGCGGAGGAGGAAGGGTACGAGCTGTTCAGGAAGGGGGAGGCCTGGGAGAGCCTCCCGGAGGAGGAGAGCCTTCCGGCAGAGGAGGGCGCCATGGAGGAGTAGCGCTTCCGGGATGGGCGCCGGGCGCTGAGCGCGCCGGCGCCCGGGTCGGCTTCGGGCTCCCTCAGCCGTGACTCAGCAGGAAGTCGACGTCCCGCGCCTCACCGCCCCCGGCGCCGCCGAGCGTGACCGGGGCGGTCGCCGGTGCGTAACCGCCGGCGACCACGGTGTAGCGCTCGCCGGTGAGCCCCTCGAAGCGGAACGCACCGTCCGCGCCGGTCACACACTGCCCGACGACATCGCCGGCCGCGTCCAGCAGCGTCACCCGCGCGTCCTCCACCGGCCGCCCGCCCCGGGCGCGTACGGTGCCGCCCACCTTGGCCGCGGGCCGCAGCTCGGCGTCGATCCGCGGCGGCTGCCCCTGGCCGGTGACCTCCAGCGGCGTGGCGTGCGGACGGTGGCCCTCGGCGGCGAGGGTCAGCGTGTACGAGCCGGGGGCCAGCTCGGGCAGCGCGAAGGCGCCGTGCTCGTCGGCGGTGGCCATGGCGGCGACCGCGCCGTCGGGGCCGGTCGCGGTGGCCGTGGCCCCCGCCAGCGGCTCCCCGCCGAGCGCGCGCACGGTGCCGGCCGGCCCGCCGCCCCCGGCCAGACGTATGTCGCAGGTGACGGGGGCGTCGGACACCAGCAGCGTGGCCGCCTGCGGTCGGCGGCCGGGGGCCGAGCCGATCAGGACGAAGCTCCCGGCGCCGGGCGCCGCGAGCGAGTACCGGCCGTCGGGGCCGCTGATCGTACGGCCGAGCTGGCGGCCGGTGTTGTCGATCAGGGTGACGGCGGCATCCGGCAGCGGGGCGTCGCCGTGGCCGAGCACCCGGCCCTGGACGCCGCCGCCGATGAGCGGCGCGGCGGCGGGCTCCGGGTCGGCGGGCGCGGCGGCCTGCGTCGGCTCGGCGGGCGCGGTGGGCGCGGCGGGCGCAGGGGACCGCGTGGCCTCCGGGGCCTCCGGGGCCTCCGGAACCTCCGGAACCTCCGGAACCTCCGGGGCCTTCGTGGGCCCGGCGACCTGACCCGTGGCACTCTGCGATGCCGGCGGCTGGGCCGTCAGCGGCGCACGGCGCGGGTTGGGCAGGAAGAGCGCGATCAGCAGACCCACCGCGGCGGCCCCGCACGCCACGGCGAACGAGGTCTTGAACCCGTCCATGTTCGGCAGCTCCAGCGGACCGAGGGCCGTGGTCCGGTGCGCGAGGATCACCCCGACCACCGCGCTGGAGGTGGACATGCCGATCGACCGCATCAGGGTGTTCAGCCCGTTCGCCGCGCCCGTCTCCGCGGCCGGCACGGCGCTGATGATCAAGGTCGGCATCGCCGAGTACGCGATGCCGACGCCGACCCCGAGCGCGGTCGAGAGCACGACGACCTGCCAGACGTGGTCCATCATCACGATGCCGCCGCCGTAGGTCCCGCCGATCACGACGAGCCCCAGCATCAGCGAGACCTTCGGCCCGCTCGTGGCGTTGATGCGCGCCGACAGCGGCGAGACCAGCATCATCGCCACGCCCATCGGCGCGACGAGCAGACCCGCCATGACCATGGACTGGCCGAGGCCGTAGCCGGTGGCCTTCGGCAGCTGGAGCAGCTGGGGGAGGATCAGCGACATCGCGTAGAAGGAGAACCCGACCATGATCGAGGCGAGGTTCGTCAGCAGCACCTGGCGGCGCGCGGTGGTCCGCAGGTCCACCAGCGGCTCGGCGGTCCGCAGCTCGACAAACCCCCAGACCACCAGGATCACCGCGGCCGCGCCGAACAGCCCGAGGGTGGTGCCGCTCGACCAGCCCCAGTCGCCGCCCTTGGTGATGGGCAGCAGCAGACACACCAGCCCGGCCGAGAGCCCGAGCGCGCCGACGGCGTCGAAGCGGCTGGGGGTGCGTACGGAGGACTCGGGGACGACGATCAGCACGAGGGCGACCGCGAGCGCGCCGAGCCCGGCGGCCCCGTAGAACAGCACGTGCCAGTTGGTGTGCTGGGCGACGAACGCGGCGGCCGGCAGGCCGAAGGCGCCGCCGATGCCCAGCGAGGAACTCATCAGGGCCATCGCGGAGCCCAGCTTCTTCGGCGGCAGCTCGTCGCGCATGATGCTGATGCCGAGCGGTATCGCGCCCATCGCGCCGCCCTGGATGGCCCGGCCGATCACCATGACCACCAGCTCGGAGGTGACGGCGCACACCAGCGAGCCGACGACCAGCAGCCCGATCGCCACCACCAGCATCCTGCGCTTGCCGAACATGTCGCCGAGCCGCCCCATGACCGGGGTGGACACGGCGCCCGCCAGGAGCGTGGCGGTGATCACCCAGGAGGCGTTGGAGCTGGAGGTGTGCAGCAGTTGCGGCAGCTCGCCCACCAGCGGGACGACGAGCGTCTGCATCACCGAGACGGCGATGCCGCAGAACGCGAGCACGGCCACGAAACCGCCGCCGACCTCGCGCGGGGGCGTTCGGTCGGGCGGTGCGGCGCTCAGGGGCTCGACGCGGGCTGCTGGGGCTGACGGGGACATTCTGCTGCCGCCTCCAAGCGGGTGTCCTGGCAGAGGTGGAGAAGGAGTATGAAGGGGACAAGGATAGGTGAGATGTGCATCCTACACATGATGTGTATCGTGCACATTTCCTAGGGTGGGCGGTCGGGCGACGAGGAGGAAGCGTGCTGGAGAGGCTGGAACGCGAGCTGATGCTGGTGGCCAGGTGCACTCTGCTCACGCCCCGGGACCGCAAGGGGCAGGGCGGGCAGGGCGGCCAGAGCGGCCAGGTCGGGCAAGGCACTGACGGTGCTCAGGCCGGCCAGGGCGGGCAAGGCACGCACGGTGCTCAGGCCGGCCAAGGCGGTCAGGGCGCCGGCGACCGGCTCGACCGCTCCGCGTACTTCCTCCTCTCCTACCTGGACACCGCCGGCCCGATGTCCATCGGCGGGCTCGCCGACGCCTTCGGCCTCGACGTCTCGACCGTCAACCGGCAGACCGGCGCCCTGCTCCGCGCCGGCCTGCTCGAACGCATCCCGGACCCCCAGGGCGGACTCGCGCGCAAACTGCGCGCCACCCCCCTCGGCGCCGACGCCCTCGCCGCCGACCGCGAGCGCCGCCGCGCGGGGTTGGCGCGGGTGCTCGCCGACTGGACGCCCGAGGAGGTGGCGCGGTTCGAGGAGGCGCTGACCCGGTTCAACCGCGAGGTGGAGGCGGACGAGGGACGCTCCTGGCCGCGCCCGGAGGAGGGCGTACGGGAGGACGTACGGGAGGGATGCGACGCAAGGGAGGAATCCGCGGTCCGGAAGACGCGTTGACGCAAGAACGAGCTCCCGCAGGAGGTTCCCATGACGCCCCATTCCCCCGGCACCAGCACCGGCAGCAGCACGGGCACCGGCGCCCACCGCGTGGAGGTGGTCCCCGGCACGCAGCACGTCACGGTCACGATCGACGGCCGGGTCGTCGCCGAGTCGCGCCGCCCGCTGCTCCTCTTCGAGACCGGTCTGCCCGTCCGCTACTACCTGCCCCCGCAGGACGTGGACCTCTCCCTCTTCGAGCCGACCGACACGCACACCACCTGCCCCTTCAAGGGCGAGGCGGCGTACTGGACGTACCGGGGCACGGAGGGCGGCGGCGGCCCGCGGCCCGATGTGGTGTGGGCCTACCCGGACCCGCTCGACACCGTCGCCGAGATCAAGGACCACCTGTCGTTCTACGACACCGTTGCCGACATCTCGGTGAAGGAGACCGACTGAGCGAAACGGATGGCGCGGCGGCGGGAACAGCTGCCGCGTGCACATCCACGCGTACTCCTGGCTGGGCGAGAAGGAGCTGTTCGACCGGGACGCGGCCCGCCGCCTCCCGGACCGCCCCAGACCACCCGTCACCCCGGAGGAGCAGGAGCGCCACCGGCAGCTCGTCGAGGCCTTCAGGCGTTCGGAGCTGCCCCCGATGGAGACCGCCCACTGGCTGCTGAAGTCGCCCCGCCTCATCCGCCGGACCTTCGAGGAGCCGAAGGACGCCGCCGCGTGGCTGGGCGGCCGGCTCACCGAGCACGCCCCGGGCTTCCACTCCCAGCAGGAGGCCAACACGGCCCGGCTGGCCCGCCTGGTCGCCTCGGCCGCGGACACGCTGGCCCACGGGGGAGACGTGTCGCTCGGCTTCTACGTCGGCCGGACGTCCTTTCTGTCCCTGGCCCTGGTGGCGTGCTCGCCGAATCGTTTCGCCCCCGGGGTGCCGTGCCCCCGGGCGTCGCTCAACGGTCGCCCTGCCGGACCTCCGCGCTGACGAGCGCGGGCCGTATGGGGTCGACGACGACGGTCTGCCACTCCTGTCCGTGCTCCGCCTTCCCCTCGGTGCGGAGCCCCGTGCCGTCCTGGCTGCCGCAGACGGCCACGGTCAGGGCGGCCGCCGTGACCAGGGTGAGGGCCGTGATCTGCGCCGCGTGGGCACGGCATTCGGCGAGGCTGAGAGCACGCATGGCGGATCTCCTGCGGGCGGTCGAAGAAGGTCGATCGGTACGACAACCACCCTCGCCCCGGCCGTTGCCGCGCCGCTGCCGCCCGGCTAACGCTCCGCTAACGCCCCCGCCGGCGGCCAACGGCCCGCCGTACTCCTGGCGGGCCGTTGGCCGCTTCCTGATCGTCCCTGGGGCCGGTCAGCCGGTCTTTCCCGTGATCGCCCCTGGGGCGGGTCAGCTTGTCTTTCCGGTCGGCCCGGTGGCCTTGTCCGTCAGGTCGGCGGTCTGGCCGGCCGGGGGCGCTTCGGCGTCGACCTCGGTGCCGAAGTCGGAGAACTCGATGCGGGTGCGCACCTTCGCCTTCCGCGGGGTGTCCCCACTGTCCGACTGACCGGCGGGCGCCTTGATGGTCATGTCGACCTGCTGGCGGCGGATGCGGCCCTTGTCGTCCAGCCACAGATCCATCGGCAGAGTGGGACCGACCTGCCGCTTCAGCTTCTCTCCGGTGGACAGCTTGTCGACATCGACGGTGACCCGGTAGTGGGTGGTGTTGACGCCGCCGATCTTCTCCGTGCCGAGCTTCCGGGTGTCCTTGTCGGTGATGCCCTTGGCGAACGCCGCGGACTCCGCCGGGTCGTTGATCTGATTGCCGCCCTGCCCGTTCTGCTGGGCGGCGGCCTTCTTCAGGTCGATCTTGACCCACGGCTTCTTGCCCGGTACCTGGGCCCGCTGCCGTTCGGGGACCTTCTGGTAGATGACCTGGTCGACGACGCGCTGCTCGATCTTCTGGCCGCCGGCGGTGAGGGTCATGGTGCTCTCGCCGTCCGACAGGTCGATGACGCCCCTACCGGCGGCGGTGGCGCTCTGCCCGGCGGCCGAGGTCTCGGTCCGCAGCGTCATGCGGGCCGTATCGGCCTCGGCGGTCTTGTCGAACGCGGCACGGACGGCCGAACCCTCGTCGCCCCCGCCGCTCGACGTGGTCCCGCCGGCCTTGCGCTCGGGCTCGTCGTCGCTTCCGCACGCCGTCAGCACGGTGCACGCCAGGAGACACGCGACACCGGCCGCCGTGGCCCGACCACCACTCGGTAACTGAGCCATGGATCCTCAACTCCTCCTTCGACGACTGGTTCACCGACAGGGGCGGCAACCGCGCAACCGCGCCCCGGTGTCGAGTGCCCCGCTTCTCGCCGAACACCCCTCCGAGTCATTCGGGGATGCGGGGGTACGCGCAGGAACACCCCGACCCACAAGAACACCCAGACCCAGAAGAACACCCAGACACGCAGAGGAGCCGAGACCTTGTCGTCTTCCCTGGTGGAAACCGTGGACGTCAACGCGCCTGTCGAGCTGAGCTGGTCGCTGTGGAGCGATGTGACGAAGTGGCCGTCATTCCTGAGCCACGTGGAGCGTGTCGATCCGCTCGACGGGCGCTGCTTCACGTGGTGGCTGTCGCTGCCCGGCGCGGACAAGTACTTCACCGCGGAACTGACCGAGGTCATCGAGGAGGAGCGGATCGCCTGGAAGACCGTGGCCGGTGTCCATCACGCGGGCGTGGTCACGTTTCACCGGCTGAGCGACACCACCAGCCGGGTCACGCTCCAGATCGAGTACGACCCCCAGGGCTTCGTGGAACACCTTGGTGCCCTGACCAACCTGGACAAGGCCCTGACCAACTACGACCTGGGCCAGTTCCAGCGCCTGGCCGAGGAACTGGCCGCGCAGTAACCCCCGGGGTTCGCCCCGGCGGGGAGGGCGGCCGGGGGTGAGTCCCCGCGGCCCGCCTCGGTGAGGAGGACGGCCGGGGGTGAGTGCCGGCCGTCCTCCTCACCGGGGCGGGCCTCAGGTGAAGGCCTCATGCGAACACCCCCGCCGTCCTCCCGGCGGCCCTCCCCGAGGTCAGCGCTTCGAGCGCCGAGCAGAGCCGCTCCACCTCCTCCTCCGTGTTGTAGTAGTGCACGGAGACGCGGAGCAGCCGGGAAAGCCCCCTGAGCTGCATGTCATGGCATGCGGCGTTGTCCAGGCACACCCAGGTGTTGATGCCGCGCCGCAGCAACTCCGCCCGGACGTCGAAGGGATCGAGGTCCCGGAAGGTGACGGCCACGTTGCCGCACCGCTCCACCCCCCGGTCCTCCACCCGCACCCCGGGCACCGCGGCCAGCCGCTCGCGCAGCCCGGCCGCGAGGTGGCGAACACGCCGCCATGTGCGCTCCACCCCCCACTGGAGCGCGTAGTCGACCGCCACCCCGAGGCCGATCCGGGCGGCGGCGTCGACCTCCCACGTCTCGAAGCGCGGGGCACCGGGCGCGAGATGGTACGTGCCGGAATGCCAGCTGACCCCGTCGAGACCGAGCACCGCCGGGGTGAGCCGGCTCGCCACCGCCTGACGTACGTACAGGAAGCCGGTGCCGCGCGGCCCGCGCAGGAACTTGCGTCCGCTGCCGACCAGCAGATCGCACCCGATGCGCCGGACATCCACCGGCAGATGCCCGGCCGACTGGCACGCGTCCACGATGAACAGCGCACCGGACCCACGGGCCAGCGCGCCGACCTCGGCCACCGGATTGACGAGCCCGTCGTGCATCGGGACGTGCGCCATCGCTATGAGCTTGACCCGCTCGTCGAGCCGGTTCTCCAGTTCCGCGACGTCCACCAGCCCGTTCGCGTCGAGAGGTAAGAACTCCAGCGACACCCCGAGCCGTTCGGCGAGATGCACCAGCAGGATGTGATTGCTGCCGTATTCGACGGGCGAGGCCAGAATGCGGTCGCCCGCCCGGAAGGGAATGCCGGCCACGGCCATGCCCCAGGCCCGGGTGGCGCTGTCCAATATGGCGATTTCCTGGCGCTTCGCATTGATGAGTGTCGCGATGGCCTCGTGCGCGTGGTCGATGGAGTCCTGAGCCCGCTCGGCGGCCTCGTACGCGCCGATTCTGCTTTCCAGCTCCAGGTGCCGGGTCATCGCCTCGGTCACCACGCGGGGTGTGAGACTGGCGCCCGCGTTGTTCAAATGCACGACATGTGCCACGCCCGGCGTATCGGCGCGGGCCCTTACAAGATCGAATTCCATCGGGACTCTATTCGCCCGGCGCCCGGGGCGGACGCGTGTGTCTTTTGCCAAATGGCGAGATCCTCGGTTGGCGGGGACAAGCGAAGATCGGTTGTGGCCGCCACAGCGTAGACGCTGCCGTTCGGAAGGAATGCCCGGGGGCGGATAGTCCTGATAGCCCTGTTGGGCCTGATAGGCCTATTGGGTCGGATAGATCTATTGGGCCTGATGGGCCGAATAGCGGGGCGCGGTGGGTGCGTTCAGGCCGTGGGGCGGGCCAGCGGAGGAAGCAGACCCCCTGCCACAGCGGCGGCAGGGGTTCACCGGGCGTGGAGGCGCCCTCTGCCTCAGTCTGCCAGAAACGCCGAGACGAGGGCGCTCGCCTCGGGCCGGCACTCCTCGAAGTAGGCGTGCCGGGCGCCGGCGAAGAGGTGCGTACGGGCGCCGGGGATGCGGGCGGCGAGCAGGGCGAGGTTGTCCGGCGGGGCCATCCGGTCCTGGTCGCCGTGGAGGACGAGGGTGGGCGCGCTGATCGTCGGGAGGGCGTCCCAGGCGTCGTGCCGGTTGCTGGCCAGCAGGTGGCCGCGGCGGGCGTGCGGGGGCATGGCGGGGTCGCCGAGGGTGGTGTACGGGCCGGGGTGTTCCGCCCGCCAGGCGGGGGAGTACATGAGGTCGATCAGCGCCTGCCGGGCGGCTTCCGGGTCGGGCTGGGCGAGGGCCCGCCGTACCGACGCGTCCCGCTCGACGGCGTGCGGCCCGCCGGGCGTCGTACAGCCGAGCACCAGGCGCCGGACCCGCCCGGGATGCCGGGCGGCGACCCATTGGGCGACCCGTCCGCCCATGGAGGTGCCGTAGACGTCGGCGCGCTCGATGCCCAGGTGGTCGAGCACGGCGATCGCGTCCTCGGCGAACTCCGGTGTGGAGTAGCCCGCTTCGGGCTTGTCGCTGGCTCCGGTGCCCCGGTAGTCGAGGGTGACGGTGCTGTGGGTGGCGTGGAAGTCCTCGCGTATGCCGTCCCACCAGCGGTGGTTGTTCGCCTGCCCGGCGAGGAGCAGGAGCGGGAAGCCGCGGCCCCGGAGCTGGCAGGCGAGCGCGGTGCCGTCCGCGGCGCGGGCGAAGGTGTGCGGCGGCGGGTCGGTGTCGGTCAAGGCGGTCCTTCGGAGGTGCGGGCGTACAGGTGTGAGGGTACGTACGGGGCCGGCGCGGCTCACCCGGTCTCGGCGGTGGCGGTCTCGGCGGGCTGGGCGGACTGGGCAGGCTCGGCGGGCTGGGGCCGGGCGGAGAGCCAGTCGCCCCGGGCCACCGCCGCGCGGACCTGGCGCTCCAGCTCGCGGGCGACGACCTCCACGGCGGGTGGGGTCCGGCCCGAACGGGGGTGCACTCCGCTCGCCATGATTATCCATGATGGATTTCCGGCACCGGCCGCCGCGTGCGCACCAACGAGATCCGGCGCGACGTCGTCGCGAGCCGGCTCGTGAAGTGGGGAGGACTCGACGCGTGAACGTGCGGCGGGGCGCGCACGGTGGGCTCCGTCGGTTGCCGATCAGCTGTCCGACGGGGTGGTGCTGCCCGCGTCCTGGTCCCGCCAGAAGGCCGGGCACTCGGTCTTCGCCGCCTTGGGCAGTTCGCGCTTGAAGAGGTCCCGCACCATCTTGACGTCGGCACCCCGGTCGGCGACCACCTCCCCATCGGGACGGCCCATGTCCACGAGCACCAGATGTTCGCCCGCCCTGAAGGGCTTCTCTTCCAACCACTCGGGGTCGACGGTGTTGATGTCGACCTCCTTCGCTCCCTGCGCGGGTTTGATCCAGTCCCATACGGCCAAGGTCACGACGACCTGGTGGGGCCGCGAGGTGTCCCGTACCGCGACCACCTCACCCTCGACGGCGAACCGGGCGCAGGCGACTGTCTCGACACCCGTCAGGCCCTGCCCGTCGGCGCCGCCGGCCGACCTGGCCGAGCGACCGTCCGTCGACACGAGCGTCAGCACCCCGATGGTCAGCGCCCCGATGGCCACCGCCGCCGCGGTCGCGAGGACACCTCCGACCGTGGCGCGGCGCCGCCACCCCACAGTGCGAGGGGCGGGCCCCGGAGGTGTGTCGGCCCGGCCGGCCTCCTCCCCGATCATTCTCAGCGCCACCCGCAGGTCGCTCTCCTCCGATTCGGTCAGCTCTGTCGCGTCAGTGGTGTCGGCCATCTCAGATCACCTCCAGGTCCCGGAGTTGCTTCCGCAGCGCGGCCACCGCGCTGTGCAGTCGGCTCTTCACAGTGCCCTCCGGCACGTCCAGCAGCCTCGCGATGTCACGCACGGGCAGATCCGCGTAGTAACGCAGCGTCAGCACCTGCCGCTGCACGGCGGACAGCCCTTCGAGCCCGTTGGCCACCGCCAGCGCGAGGACGCGACGCTCTTCGGGGTGTTCCACCGGAGGACGCCGCGACCAGCGCGCGGCCAGCCGCGCGCGCAGGCCGGCGTCCCTGGTCCTGGCCCGGTGCCAGTCGACCGCGACCCGGGACGCGACCGCCGTCAGCCAAGCCATCGGCTCGCGGATCTCCGGCTGCCCGGGCTTGGCCCGCTCCTCCAGCAGCTTCAGCCTGACTTGCTGCACCCCGTCGTCGAGCTGATCCCAGGGCACCCCGCCCAGAACGAGCATCGCGCGCACCCGCTGGACGTA
Organism: Streptomyces sparsogenes subsp. cuspidosporus; assembly: GCF_039532705.1. Classification (NCBI taxonomy): domain Bacteria; kingdom Bacillati; phylum Actinomycetota; class Actinomycetes; order Kitasatosporales; family Streptomycetaceae; genus Streptomyces; species Streptomyces sparsogenes. The sequence goes on from NZ_BAAASD010000010.1 coordinate 45,367, forward strand.
CTCCGGCTCGGTCAGTGGCGACGACTCGTCCGGCCCGACCGGTCTCGCTCTGCGCCATCCAGGCATGCGCGGCCCCCTCCTCGTTTCCCTGGTGACGGAGCAGCCGCGGTAAACGTTCGCCCGGAGCCGGAGGAACCTTCGAGCAAACCGCGTCGGCGGCTCCCGGAGGTGAGTGCCTGCGCTACTCGCCGGACCCCTTCGAGGCCGGCGGCGTCACACCGGGCTCGATCGTCGAACGGACGTAGACGCGTGTGCTGCCCGGGGTGAACTCATGGGCGAAGAGGTCGACGCAGTAGCGGAGGTGCTTCCCCTCGGGGGAGGTCAGGCCGTCGGGGCAGAGACCGATCCGCCGCACGCCCTTGACCAGGGTCTCGGGCTCCGGGAGTCCCAGATGCCCGAAGGGCGCCATCGGTTCGTACCCCTTCCGCGCAGGATGGAGGTTGGCGACCATCTCCTCGTCCTCCGGCACCAGCCGGGAGAGGTACGCGTCCGCCTCCCGGCTGGGCAGCGTGAAGGCCAGGACCCCGACGTCGTAACGCGAACCCGCCTTGTACCCGGCCCGCCGGTCCGAGGCCGCCGCCGGGATGCGCAGGCCCATCGTCCCGCTCATCCAGCCGGGCGTGGCGCCCCGCTTCCAGCAGCACTTCCTGTCCTGCTCCGCCCGGTCGGACAGCGCGTCGCTCCCGAGGAAGGCGAACGCCGCGACGGCCGCGGCGACGGCCGCGAGAACCGCTCCTCCGGCCACGAGAAGTCGATGGCGCACTGCTGGCTCCCGATGGGGTCTGAGGGGTGCGGCTCAACGGCCATTGTTGCGCTGCTGCTCCCGTCCCGGGTCCGTGCGTCCGCCCTCGCGCCCCGGCTCATCGGGGCCCGGGAGCGGCTCGTTGTTCGGGACCGACGCGCCCAGATCGTAGTGCTTGACCGAGCTGCTGCCCGACATGTCGAACTCCTGGGCGAGCCCCGTCTTGTGCAGGCGGGCGGGCTGGCCGTCGGGGATGTCCAAGGGGCCGATACTCACGCCCTTGCCCTCGTCCCAGTTGTACCGGTCCCAGGCGTTGACCTGGTAGTCGAGGCCCACCTTGGGCCGGCCGTCGGCGTCCGGCACGACCGTGACCACCCCGGTGACATTCGACCTGGTGGAGCCCACCGCGTAGAACCAGTTCGGGTCTGTGCCCTGGTCGAAGCTGTAGTCGTGGTTTCTGCTCTCCACGGGCATGGCGACCGGCCTGCCGCCGTTTCTCTTGAACTCCTCCAGCGCCTGCTTGCGCCATTCGTCCTGGTTCTGCCTGATGCTCTGATCGATGTGATTCCTGAACCCCTCGTCGTCCCAGAGCATCTTGTCCACCGGAAGTTTCACCGGGTCGCCGCTATTGCCCAGATAATGTGCCATGTGGCGCGAGGCGTCATTCATCCCCTGCCAGTCCGCGCCCTCGGCCAGCAGGTTCATCTTCTCCCTGGTACGCCGCTCCGCCGCACCGGGGGACTCGGCACCGTGCGGCCCCGACCCCACATCCGGCGCCGCCCGCTTGACCGTAGGACTCAGCAGCCCCGCCGCCAGCAGATCATCCTTGTGCCCCTGCCACAGCGTGGCCCGCGCCTCCGGGCTCAGCGACTCCCACAGCCTCCGCAACTCGGCCCGCTGCTTGTCGTTCGCGTCCTTGCCGAGCGAGGCCAACTGGGTGGCACGCGGCAGCTGTTCCTCGTCGAGCGATGTGTAGGTGGCGTGACCCGCGTTGTTCGGATCCCCACCGTGGCTCTTCCGCAGCGCCTGCGTGACGGCGGCATCGATCTCCGAGGCGTGCGACACCAGACCGGTGAGTGTGTCGGCGTACCACTTCATCAGGTCCAGCGTGCGCTGCGGAGTGTCCTTCGTGGTGCACATGTTCGCGATCTGCACCTTCACCGTCCCCTCGCCCCCGTCCGACGCGACCAGCCCGGGATCCGGCGGCTCCATCGACGGGTTTCCCCGGCGCGCCTCCTCCGTCAGCGCCTTGGCCCGCTTCTGGATGCCCGTCAACTCGGTGTGCGCGTCCTGGAGGACGTTGTAGATGCTCTGCGCCTCCGCGTGCAGATCGAGGAACTCCTTGGCCGTGCTGCGTACGAACTCCTTGGTGACCCCGGCGTTGACCCCCTGCCATCGGGCCGCGTCGGATTTCTGCACCAAGCCGCTGTAGACGCTGGTCCTGAGCGTGTCCAGGTCACCGACCATCGTCTTCCAGTCGCTGACGGCGGTGCCCAGCTTCCCCGGATCCAACGACATGAGGTCCGAGTACGAGAACCCTCCCACGGTTTACGTCCCCCCGTTATTTGACGTACTTCGCTATCTCCGACACCGACACCGCTGCCCCGTTCCGATGGCGCAGCGACGCCGCGATCTCCTCGTCGTCTTTCGCGTGGGCCTTCTTCGAGTAGTCCAGATGGTTGGAGATGTGCGCGCACATCTGCAGAACCGTCTTGACCTGCGTCCCCCAGACCTCGAGCGTGGTGTACAGCTCATCGCCCATGGTGAGCCGGTGCCCCGACATCTCTTTGGCGGCCTGAGCGGTCGAGCCCGCCCCGCTCTTGTCGATGCCCGCCCCGGCGATGTCGGCCTTCTTGCGCAGCACCCCATGCAATTCGAAGGCCTCGTGCCCCACCGCTCCGAGATCGTCTTGATGGACCACAAGATCGTGATCCTTCCCAGAGCCCCCCGACCCCGGCTCGGCCCGATTGAGCCGCATCCCGACCGACTGCTGTTCCTTCGCGGCGGATACGAGCTCCGCCCATTCGCTGTCGAATGTCATCGTTACCCCCCGGATCCGACTGATTCGACCCCTCGCCTCACGCCCGCGAGAGCCGGCCCCCCAGCCAGCCAGGAACACGCCAAGACCCGCCCGGACGGTTCCCGTTCGTCTGTTCTGAACCCTCACCGGGTGCCCCGGGCCGACGGCACGTGCTGGCCCTGCTGCGGACGCGTGAGGCGGTTGCCAGGTGGCCGAGGTGCGGTGCCGCGGAGGAGGCGGGCCGGGCCGCAGCACCTTCGGGACGACGGCGACGCGCTCCTTCAGTCATGGCCTGCGCAACGCACTCACCTTTGCGTACATCCCTGGCTACACTGTGCATCCGGCAGCTCGACCGCGTCGACCGGAGGCATACATGGCCCGTGCCTGGGAGGCTGACCCATCCGCGTTATTCGAGCGTCGGCTGGGGAGATCGGCCGAAGAGCTGGGCAACTCCGACGGCAATGACGAGTGCCCGGACCTCTGGCAGCTCGACAATGGCGATGTCGCTGTGATCGGCAGGGATCTGACAGCCGCCTACCGCGCCCGACTGCCGCACGGCGTGAACCTCGCTCCGGACGAACGGCTGGTCGTCATCCCAGGGAACATGCTCAGCGCGGCCAAGAAGGACATCCCCGATGCTTGATCTCCTCGCCCCTGCCCCTCGTGCCCGAGCAGGGCGAACGACTCACCCGGACCGCCTACAAGCAGGATTTCCGGGAACGGGAGGACGCGGTCCGCAACGGGAGTTCCTGGAAGCTGGAGCGTCGGCAACTCTTCGAGGAGCAGGGCAGCCCGAGTCGGGACGCCCTGCGCCGGGGCGACTGGGACGAGGCGCTGCGCCTACTCGCCGACCGGCGCGACACCCTTGCCGCGGCCGCTGAGGAGGAGGCGCGCAGGGGTTATGCCTTTCACCGTGTGCGGGTGGTCGAGCAGCCGCTGACACCGTATGTGCAGTGGGAACTCCACTCCCAGCGGCAGCGCGCACAGTACGGCCAACGGATCAGGATCGTCCCCGCCGAACAGGTGGCCCCTTCGGAGAGCACCCACCCGCTCCCCGAAGTGGTCGTCCTCGGCGGCCGCCCCCTCTTCCAGGTCCTGTACACCGAGACAGGAGCCGCGAACGGCGCGATCCGCTACACCGACCCTGATCTTGTGACGCGCTGGGAGAACTAGATCAAGGCGCTCTACGCGGTGGGTGAAGACGTGATCTCCTACTTCGACCGTGAGGTGGCGCCCCTGGTCCCCCCACGTCGAGCCCAGGAAGGGAGTAGGCCGATCACAGCGCCAGGCGGAGGGGACGAGCACTCCGGCAGCACCCATTCCGAGCTGTCGGGGTCCTCACGGGACGTCGTCCAGGCGAGGAATGTCCATGGAGGCATCCACTTCCACACGCAGGGCGGCCCGGATCGGGGCGGCTCCTCCAGCCCCACTCCACGCCAGTTACCGGCCGACGTACGCGGATTCGTCAACCGCACCGATGAACTCGGCGAGCTGAACGCCGTTCTCACCAGCGAGGACGGCGGTCCGCTCGTCGTCTGCGTATACGTGATAGCCGGCACCGCCGGCGCCGGCCGAAAATGCCACGCGGCCTCTCGGCGTGACGCCGGAGAGTCGGCATAGCAGCCGAAGGGCCCCTTAAGAGACGGCATCCCGCCGGACCAGAGCGGTGATTCCGCCCAGGCGTGACGGCCGGGGCCGCCCTTGACGCCGCCGACTCAAGCGAGTACGTCGACAGATGACGGCATCGTCGAGGTGTCCTGGACGCAGTACCTGCGCAGAGCGCCGACTGATCTGGGTCAGGGCTTTTCGCCTACCCGATCGGATCGTGAGTCGCAGGCCCGGACACACCGCCTCACCGACTCGCTGTCTTGAATCCCAAACAACGTGCACTCGATGAAAGTGCTGGAACTCCGGGCGCGTTCCCACGGAAATCCCAAACGGCGTGCACCCCGCAGCGCGTGGCCTACGTCTTCTACTGTCCTTCCTGAAGCCCGGGATCACCGGCTCGCTCGTCCACTGGGAGATCCCCCGACCTCAGGAAGGAAACCCGTGCAGCTGAGGCTGATGTACGTGATCATCGCGGTCCTCGCGGCGCTTGTCGCCGCTCTGGCCGGCAGCGTCGTGACCGTCGTCGAGGGAGGGCGTCCCACGGCGGCCTTCAAGGCCGGAGCATTGACCTTCGCCGGCTCCCTGACGCTCCTTATCGTGGTCATGGGCGCCCTGGGTGTGGTGGGCTCGTGAGTGACGTGGGTGCCCTTGGAGGACACGTGCAGGCCGAGAGTCCCTCCTCTCTCGACGAAGTGCTCGCGAAGGTGCGCCGACACCGCACGCATCTCTCGCGACTGATGAACACCCATGATGCGACTCGCCTCGTCCTCGGGCTGCTGTACCTGAGCCGGACCGCGCACGCCACTCCCGGCACCGGCGTACCGACATGGTCGTGGTTGCTGGGTCAGCCGGCAGGGCGCGGTTCGGGTATCCGCGCGGCCGTGAGCAAGTGTCTGAGCCACTGGCTTCCCGCGGCCGACGAACAGAGCGCGGACGTGGACACGAGGAGCCTGATGCCCGTTCCGCCCCCTGGTTCCGAAGGACCACTGCACGCTCTCGTCCAGGCCATCGGCTCCATCCAGCGGGTCGGGCCCCTGCTCGACCACTGCCTCCGTGATCTCTCGGCGGGCCAGGCAGACGGCAGCCACTACTTCACACCGGGTGACATGGCGCGTCTGATGGTCGGTGCGGCCGTCCCCCGCGACGGGCACAGGGTGCTGGACCCGGTCTGCGGTTCAGGGGGGCTGCTCGTCGAGAGTCACCGCTATGTCCGCGAACGCGTCGAGCTGAACCCGGCCATGTCCTTGCATGGAAAGGAACAGCACGCCCACACCTCGCAGGTGGCCCGCATGAACTTCGCCGTGCGGGGGATCACGGCTCACGTCTTCCCGCCCGGGGACAGCCTGGCGGAGCCCGAACCCGAGCCCTACGACATCATCCTGGCCAACCTTCCCTTCAACCAGCGCGACTGGGCGCCGGAGGACAAGACGGATCAGGGCTCCCGCTGGTCGGGCCGCCCGGTCCCTGTCGATCCCCGGTGGCCGGAAGGACCGCCATCCCGAGGGTCCGGCAACTCCGCGTGGATTCAGCACATCGCGCACGCGCTGGCTCCAGCCGGACGGGCTGTCTTCCTGATGGCCGACAGCGTGGCCACCAGCAGACAGCCCGTCCCCCGAAGGCTCCGCGAACGCCTCCTTCGCGACGATCTCGTCGAGTGCGTGATCGCTCTGCCACCTCGCGTGTTCGGTCACGCCAAAGCCCCCGCCTGTCTGTGGGTGCTCAACAGGGACAAGAGCGCGCGCCCCGGTTGGGGTGCCCTGGACCGTCGCCGGCAGGTGCTGTTCGTCAACGCGCGGCGAGCCTTCGAACCGGTCCCGGATTCGAGAGCACGGAGGCTGGGCGACAAGAACACGGCATCGATCCTGGCCACCCTGGCGGCCTGGCGTGGCCTCTCCGAGAACGGTGCTGCGGTCGCGCCGTACCACGACGCGGCCGGCTGGTCCCGAAGCTGCTCCACCGAGGAGATCGCCGATCGCGAGTACAGCCTGATGCCGACCTCGTACGCTGTGGAGCCTCCCAGGCCCGAGCGGGACACACGGAGCCGGGTCGAGCAGCTCAAGCTCGAACTGGCCGATCAGTTCGAGCAGATGCGCGACCTGGAACTCCGACTGCTGGACGTCTTGGAGGAGATCTGATGGAAGCCAATGCCGACCAGGTCGCCTCGGGTAAAACGGCTTGGCAGACGACCTCCGTCAAAATCGAGCGGTTCCGCGGGCGCATCTCCACCACTTCCGGTTTCCTCGACGACGCGGCCGCCGAACAGACCGCAGGAGTCGTCAGCTCGACGTTCGTCCAGAACGGCAGGATCCTCTCGCCCAGGGCCAAGGAGGGTCGGCCGGGCAATTCCGCGCCCAGCAGGGCAACCCTCAAGGAGGGCGACCTGGCCGTCGTACTCGTCCGGCGGGTGGGCGATTCCGCACTGGTCACTGCCGAGCACGCGGGATGTACAGCAACCAGGTCGATCGGCATCATCCGAGCTGAGCCGCACATAGCGCGGTGGCTGCGTATCTGGCTACAGACACCCACGGCGAAGGCTCATATCGACGAGGACGTGACGGCACATGTCGAGCCCACCATCAGCCTCGGCACCCTCGACCGCATGCTGTTTCCGCTGCCTCCGCCAGACGTCGTCACCACATACCACCGGGCCTTCGGCCTCATCGAGGGGATGACCGCCCTCTATCAGGAGACCGCCCGCAAGGCGGTGGAACTGGCCGACGCTCTCCATGACGACTGGGCGTCGGCGCTTCCGCCGTGGGAGACACGACCGCTTGCGAAGGTCGCCACACCAAAGACGGGCAAAGGTTCCGAACGCTCGCTTCCCCCGTTGCCCACAGAACCCACCACCGAGGTAACCGATGTAATCGCCCCCAGAGATCTCTACGACCTCCCTGTGCCCCACGTCCACACGTTCCGTCTGAGTAGGCCGGCGGGCGGCGGCGACGCACATCCGCCCGGCACCCTGATGCTGAGTACTCGCTCCGACGGCGCACACATCGCTGTGCCGAGCCGACCAGCAACACCTCTCAGAGGCGTCGTGGCCGTACGACCTCATGAGGACGAGGACGGTTGGTGGCTGCTCCACGAACTCAGGAGCAGGAGCAGCGACATCACGCGGCTGGCGCAGGGCCAGAACGGCAGGGAAATCTCCGCCCGCGCCCTCAAGCGCCTGGAGGTCACCTGGCCGGACCGGTTCACGCGCACCGACTTCCACACGATGGCCGATCCCCTGCACGCCTTGGCGCGACTCCTTGTCGCCAAGATCGCGACGCTGCACACCCTGCGGGACGCGCTCCTGCGCGACATCTCCGCGAAGGCCGGCGTCCTCAGGGAACCGACAACCGAGCCGGAAGAGCAGGGCACCTTTGCTCCTCGTCCCACTGCGGGCCCCGCACCACGGGGTATGACCGGCGAGGATCGGCCTGATCCGTGAACTTCGGCAGGAAGACGGCGGGGATATCCAGTGGTGGGACGCTGTTGTGCCCTCTTGCGGTATTTTGGTCAGATCATCGCGTTTCATTGGCGAATGCGGCGGCGATTCGTGACATGGCGGTGAGTGCGGCGGGCGGCGAAGAACCCCGTACATCGCGGGCGAAGCGACCCATTGGTGGGCGGGGAACTGGTGATCCAAAGGGTCGTCCCGGTGAATCGAGCGAGCGCGTAGCCGATCGGTGCTTCGACCGCTGCGTACGGGAGCCGCCCCTCGCGGCTCCCCTGCCCGCCCTGGCGTTTCTCGATTTCAGGGGCAGGGTGCCTGTCGGACCCCCGACCGATGCTGGAGTCGCCTGCGGCGCCCGAAGACGCGAGCTAGCATCTAAGTAAGATTCAATCTACGTAAGATCGAATCTATGTTTGATACCGGTCGGTCGGAGGTACGGCAGGGATGGACTTCAAGGGCAGGGCTACTGACCTCGATCTCCTGACCAGGCAACTTGGCGTTGTGACCGGGGGCGCGGGAGCCACCCGGGGCCAGGCTGTGATCATGACGGGGCGGCGTCGGGTGGGGAAGTCTCGGCTGGTCCAGGAGTTCTGCGACCGGTCCGGCGTTCCGTACGTGGTCTTCCAGGCGACCCGGGGCCGTAACGCCGTCGCCGAGCGGGCGGACTTCTCCGCGGCGCTCGCGCAGTCCGCGCTGCCCGGGGCGGAACTGGTGGCCGGGCTGCACGCCGCGGACTGGAACCAGGCGCTGCGGTCCCTGGCCGTCGCGGTTCCGGACGATGCCCCGAGCGTCGCGGTGATCGACGAAGTGCCGTGGCTGGTGGAGCAGGACCAGGAATTCGAAGGGGCGCTCCAGACGGTCTGGGACCGTCACCTGTCCGCCAAGCCGGTGCTGCTGATCCTGGTGGGCAGCGACATGTCGGTGATGGAGGCGCTGCAGTCGTACGGCCGTCCGTTCTTCGGCCGGGCCGCGAAGATGACCGTACGTCCGCTGCACCTGGCCGATGTGCAGGCCATGACCTCTCTGGGCGCGGCGGACGCGGTGGACGCGCTCCTGATCACGGGGGGCTTCCCCGAGATCGTCCAGTCGTGGCGACCGGGAATGGGCCGTACGGACTTTCTGCGCGAGGCCGTGGCCAACCCTCTGTCGCCGCTCCTGGTGGCAGGCGAACTCTCACTCCTGGGCGAGTTCCCCGAAGCCTCGCATTCGCGAGCGGTGCTGGAGGCGGTCGGCAGCGGCGAGCGGACTTTCTCCACCATCGCCGCGCAGGCCGGAGGCGCGGGTGCCCTGCCCTCCGGGACCCTGTCGCCCTTGCTGCACACCCTGCAGGCCAAGCGCATCCTGGCCACCGACCTGCCGCTCTCCGTCAAGGCCGAAACCAAGAACAAGCGCTACCGGATCGCCGACCCGTACCTTCGTTTCTGGCTGGCCTTCCTGCAGCGGGGAATCCCGCTCATCGAACGCGGCCGCGGCGATCTGGCCCTGGAGCGCATCGAGCGGTCCTGGACCACGTGGCGAGGACGTGCGGTCGAGCCGGTCATCCGCGAGTCGCTGCTGCGCCTGCTCCCTGATGGCAGATGGCCCCACACGGAAGCGGTCGGCGGCTGGTGGAACCGGCAGAACAACCCCGAGATCGACCTGATCGGTGCCGACCGCGAACCGGTCGCGGGGGCGGTCCACTTCATCGGCTCCATCAAGTGGCTGGAGTCTCATCCGTTCGGCCGCCGCGAGTACGACGCCCTGGCCCGGGACATGCTCGCGGTACCCGGCGCCGAACCGGACACCCCGCTCGTCGCTGTCTCACGCTGCGGCACCGAGGACAACCTGCCGCTCGCGGCGCACTGGGGCCCGGAGGACCTGGTCCGCGCGTGGCAGTAACCGGGGGAGCGGTGGGCAGGCGACCCAGAGGGCGGATGCCGGGGTCGGCAGACGGCACGAGAGCAGAAGGAAGGCCATGAAAGGGTTCAGCGAGTCGACTCTGCGGACGTTGGCCGGCCCCCGTTCCTACCAGCGCGGGCTCGGCTACCTGGACGCGGTGTCCGGAGTCGAGGTCGGTGACGGCTGGGTTACCGCGAGTGTCCACGGCACGGAGCGGTACGAGGTGGAGTTGGCGCTGGACGGGCCTGGCGGGCTTTCCGGTGAGTGTGACTGCCCGTACGGCATGGAGGGCAACTTCTGCAAGCATCTGGTCGCCCTCGGTCTGACCGTGCTCGCCCAACGGGAGAGCCTTCCGCGGCAGCGGAAGGCGGCCCGGGACCGTGCGCAGAACCTTGACGGGTGGCTGGCCGGCCTGACCAAGGACGAGTTGCTCGCTCTGGTGCGGGAACAAGTCGGCGAGGACCGGCAGTTACGGCGCCGTCTGGAGCTTCGGGCCGCGAGCGCTCGCGGCGACCTCGCCGGGGTCCGGGCCCGTATCCGCGATCTGCTGGACATCTCACCGTTCGCGCAGTACGGGTACGTCGAGTATGCCGATGCCCGCGCCTATGCCGACCAGGCCGGGCAGGCGGTGTCCGCGATCGGCGCTCTCACCGGATCCGGCCGGGCCGAGGACGCGGTCACCTTGGCGCGCGAGGCGATGAGGCTGCTGGCCGACGCGGTGGAGAGCGTCGACGACTCGGACGGATGGCTTGGGGAGGTCGGTGCGGACCTTGCCCAGGTCCACCTGGAAGCGTGCCGTGCGGCACGCCCCGGGCCGGAGGAGCTCGCGCGCTGGCTGGTCGGCCATGCGCTGGGCAACTGTGATGACGGCCTTACGGACATCGATCCGCTCGACTACGAGGACCTCCTCGGCGAAGAGGGGATGGCCGTCCTACGGAAGCTGGTGGTCGAGGCGTGGCGGGGCAACCGCCGCGGCTGGGCGGAGAAGTACCTCATGGAGCGTCTGGCCAAGGCGGGCGGCGACGTCGAGGCGGTGATCGCCGTGCATGCGGCCGACCTCTCACCGAACGGACACACGCACCTGGTCATCGCCCACGAGCTGGACACCGCGCGGCGCCCCGACGAGGCCCTGCGCTGGGCGGAACGCGGCATCCACGACGCCCGCGACCTCGCCGCCGTCGACACTGCCCTCGTCGACTACCTCTGCGACCGCTACGCGCAGGCGGACCGGCTCCCCGACGCCGTGGCCCTGCGCCGCGACCACTTCGGCGCCCGCCGCACCCTGCTCACGTACCAGCAACTGCGAGCCGCCGCCCGAGCCGCGGACTGCTGGGCGGCCGAGCGTGAGGCGGCGCTGGCCCTCCTGCGTGCCGACGCGGAGCAGCAACAGCACTCTCGGCACGGCGGATCGGCCCTGATCGCCGCCCTGCTCGACGACAAGGACACCGACGCCGCCTGGGAGGCCGCCACCGAGACCGGCGCCGACGACCAACAGTGGCTCACGCTCGCCGACCAGGCCCGCCCCACCCGCCCCGCCGACGCGCTTCGTGTCTATCTGCGCCTGATCGAACCGCTCACGGAGCAGACAGGCAACGCGGTCTACGAGCAGTTGACCAGCCTGCTGCTGAGCATCCGCGACTGCCACCGCCGCCTGGGCACCCAGAACGAGTTCACCACGTACCTCACCGCCCTCCGCGCCGACCAGAAGCGCAAACGCAACCTGATGCGACTCCTCGACCAGCACGGTCTGTGAAGCACGCCCGGTCCCCGAAAGCCGCGCCCGTACGACCGGAACCGGATCCGGTGGTGGGGCAGCCGCCGCGTGGCGTGGACCCCCTGCTCGCGCCATCTCCTGGCATGGAGGACCGAGCCGCTTCCTGCGACGGCTGAGGCCGCAACTGGAGTATTAGCTCGGGGGCGACTGACGCGTCGTGAACCTGCTGGGTTCGCGAAGCGACGCGGCCGCTCCTTCGAGATCGGCCAGCCGGGAGGCGAGCGTCGCTTCCGCCAGGCGCTGTGGCAGAGTCGCGCTGAACTTCAGTCCGGCCAGGGCACGTGGGTCCACAGCGGGAAGACACAGATGCTCCGCGCCCTCCGCAACGGCCTTCTTCCACTCCTGCGGGGTGATGTCCTCACGCAGCCGCACATACGCGTCCGTGGGCCGCTGGAAAGGGTCGGCAACGGACGTGAGCGTGGCAGCAAGGGTGGCATTGGCCCGATAGCCGGCCCAAGTCCACCAGCGCACGTTCGTATCACGCCCGCCCCGGACGATCACCGTGCCACCTGGGTGGACCACCTCCGCGCTTCCTTCACGGGACTGAGCGAGGGCACCCTCGGCGCGCCGGGTCAGTGTGACCGGCGGTGTCGCGCCGAGCAGCACTTCTCGCGCTGCTCGCATCAGCTCGTACGAGGCGGCTCGGAGGAGGCCGGCCCCGCCCCAGCGAGCCCTTCCGCCACCGTCTACCGGCTCGACGAAACAGCGGCGCCGCGACCAGTCGATGTAGGTGACCTGCCAACTTCGCCCGGCAAGCAGTAGGCGCCGCGGTCCGACGACCTCGTCGGTGAGCAATGCCGGGTCGGTGGTGCCGATCTGGGTACGGCCGGAGAGCACGGTGAACTCGGGTGCCGCGGTGAACACCGCGGTGAGGTCCATGAAGTGCCGAAAGCCAAAACGCCGTTCCGCCTCAGGACCGATGAACATCAGCCCACCATCCAGATCCAGATAGCCTTCGTCGATCAGATGGCGCACGATCGGCTCCGCCGAAGCGCCGAACGGTCCGAGGCCATGCCACCACTCCCGCCACAAGCGTTCGCCGACCCGGTGTTCCTGAAGGCAGAGGGCGAGGATCTGCTGGGCCGCGATGTGACGGGGCTCCGGCGGAGCGACGACCGGCTCCACCCAGCCGCGAGACCACAGCAGGAGGAGGGCGGCCGCCGACAGCAGGCCTGCTTCGTCCACCGCCAGGAAGAGGCAGTTGCGCTGTGAGCCGGGTCGGCGCCCGGTGCGGCCGAGACGCTGCAGGAACGAGGCGACCGTGGCGGGGGCATCGATCTGGATGACCCGATCCAAGTCACCGACATCGATACCCAGCTCCAGCGTGCTGGTGGAGACGATGACGCAGTCACGGGCCTCGGCGAAGGCTTCTTCCGCCCGGCGTCGCTCGTCGACGGACAGCGAGGCGTGCGAAAGAAAGGTGGTTACCCCTTTCGCGCGCAGCGCCTCGCCGAGCTTCTCGACGTACCCGCGTGACTCGCAGAAGACCAGGCGCTTCTCTCCCCGGTGCAGAGCGGCGATCACCGTCGCGGCATTGGCCAGGGAACCCACATAGTCGAGCTCTATGTCCCCGGGAGGAGGCAGAGCCGGAGCCTGCTCCCTCAGATGCGGAGCGACGACCCGCGCCGTGCGTTTGCCCGCCCCCGAGCCCTGCAGCCACGTCAGCAGCTCCTGTGGGTTCCCCACCGTCGCGGAGAGCCCGACCCGCTGGACCGGCCGACCGGCCACACGCTCCAACCGCTCCAACACCGCCAGCAGATGCCAGCCCCGATCGTCACCGGCGAAAGCGTGAACCTCGTCGACCACGATGGTGCGCAGCCCCGAGAAGAACGCCCGGTGGTCCACGTTCGCGCTGACCAGCATGGCTTCCAGGGATTCCGGAGTGGTCAGCAGCACATCCGGCCGCTCGCGCAGGATGCGCTTGCGGCGGGTCTGGGGGACGTCGCCGTGCCAGAGCGCGGCGGTGCGTCCCAGCCACGATGTGTAGGTCTCAAGGCGGGGCAGCAGATTGTTCAGCAGTGCCTTGAGGGGACAGACGTAGAGCACAGAGGTGCCGGTCCAGTTCTCCTCGGCCATCCGCGACAGCACGGGGAAGCACGCCGCCTCTGTCTTCCCGCCGGCGGTGGGCGCGAGCAGGATGGCGTCCGAACCGTCCATCAGCGGTGCGATCGCTTCCTGCTGGAGGGGCCGCAAGCCGGGCCAGCCCAGCGAGTTCACGATGTGATGGACCAGGCCCCGGTGCAGTCGGTCCAACGGATCGGACAACTCTGACGACTCGGTCATGGAAGGTCCAGCGCGATGTCATCGGCGGTCGCTGCTGCCGCCGCGTTGCGTTCGACCTCGCTCAGCTCCGCCGCGTTCACGGTGAGCGCGTAATGCGCCCGCGGGTCGAAGTCCTCGAACTGATCGATACGGTCCAGAACGTCGCCGACGAGTTTCTTCAGGAACAGCCGGGGTGCGACCCCCACCTTTCCACCGAGCGCTCCACCCACGGCCTTCGCGAGATCGGCGATGTACGTTTCGTCCGCGACGCTCTTGACGCGGTCGGGGTTCGAAGAGCCGCCGGCGTACAGATCGCGGATGGTCAGCCCCAGGCCGATGAGCGAGTCGAGGGTGAAGCCGGAGAGCCGCAGCTGCACCGCGCGCGGATTGTCGAAACGGGGATCTGTGGTGAAGTCCGTGGCCAGCCGTTGGGCCAGGGGAGCAAGCCGCTGAACGCCCTGCTGGCCGTCAAAGAAAGCAGGCGTCCCGGTGATCAACAGATACAGGCCGGGGAAGCGCCCGGAATGCACCTCGTCAATGAGCTGGCGCAGCGCGTTCAGGGCCTTGTCACGTGCGTCGGAGCGAACCCGCTGCAGTGTCTCGACCTCGTCCAGTACGACGAAGAGCCCCGCGTGCCCGGAGTCCCGCAGCACGGTCAGCAGGCCCTGGAGAAAACCAAGGGCGCCGAAGTGGTCCAGATCACCGCGCACTCCGGCGGCCTTGCGGGCTGCGGCGGCCACGTGTGGCTGCCCGCCGAGCCAGGCCATGACCGCGGACGCGGTGACCTCGTCGCCGGCCGCGAGGGCGGCCCGGTATCCCCGTAGGGCCATGGCGAACGACGGAGCGTGTCGCGAGACCTCGGCAAGCCGGGCCGTCATCAGCCGTTCGACCTCGTCGGGCAGCTCCTCCTCAGAGGCTCCGGCGGCGAGGGCGTCCTCTTCCAAGGCGTAGGACCACGCGTCCACCACAGGGCGCAGTGCGCTCGGCGGAAATCCAGGAGTGGTCAGCCGCTCGGTGAGCCGACGGTAGACGGTCTCCAGTTTGTGCAGCGGTGTCTCGTTCTCGGAGATCTGGATCTCCGCGACCGCGAAACGACGTCGCTTGGCGCGTTCGCCCAGCCACCGGGTGAAGAACGTCTTGCCGGAACCGTACTCGCCGCGAACCGCCTTGAAGACGGACGCTCCCGACGCGACGGCGTCGAGTTCCGCGGCGAGGGCCTGCTCGAACCGATCGAGGCCCGTTGCCAGAAGGTCGAGCCCGCTTTCGGGCACGGCTCCCCGTCGAAGGGCGTCGATCACATCACGGCGCCGGGCCGCACTGACGGGGGCGGTTCGGTCGGGGCTGTCTGTACTCACCCCGCCAGTCTCGCACCGCGACGGGCGCCTCTGACCGCTCCGCTACGGCACTTGACGCACGAGTGGCTACTTGGTGCAATCGTCTGTTCACCGTTCAGCTTCAATACGGGAGAAGACCCAGCGTGGCGCTCGACGGCCTCAATCTAGGCAATGTTCTCAAAGACGTCGCATCCGGAGATCTGCAGCTACCCGATTTCCAACGTGAATGGGTATGGGATGACGAACGCATCAGGGCCCTGGTCGCCACGGTGACGCTCGACTATCCGCTCGGCGTCGTGATGGCGCTGCAGACCGGCGGCGCCCCCAAGTTCAAGCCTCGCACGCTCAGCGGCGCGGAGAGCGCGGAAGGCACCGTCCCCGAGTTACTGCTCCTCGACGGGCAGCAGCGTATGACCTCCCTCTTCCAGGCGCTGTACCGGGACGCTCCGGTGGAGACGGTCGACGGGCGCGACAAGCCGCTCAAGCGCTGGTACTACATCGACATCGCCAAGGCCATCGGGGCGCCCGCGGATCGTGACGACGCAATCGTCTCCGTCCCCGAGGACCGGATTCTCAGGGCTGACTTCGCCCGCAGGGTCGTGCTCGACCTGAGCACGACCGAGCGGGAGTGTGCGGCCGGCTTCTTCCCGCTCCACATCGCGTTCGACCCGCATCGTGTGAATCAGTGGCTCCAGGAGTTCGTGAAGGTCGATCCGGCGAACTGGGGTGTCTGGAGCGAGTTCCAGCAGCACGTCCTCAACCATGTGCAGCAGTTCCAGGTGCCGATGATCAAGCTCCCGGCGTCCACCACCATGGACGCCGTGTGCGCCGTGTTCGAGCGGGTGAACACCGGTGGCGTGTCGCTCAACGTCTTCGAACTGCTGACGGCCACGTACGCGGGCAACCAGGAGCACATGGCGGAGCACGGTGACTACTACCGCCTTCCGGTCGAATGGGAGCAGATCAAGAAGGACCTGACCGCCTCCTACCCGGTGTTCGGCCGTATGGAGGCCGGTGTCGAGGACGGCCTGAGCAGCAGCGACTTCCTGCAGGCAGTCGCCCTGGTCCGCACCTGGGAGGAGAAGGAGGCCAGGCTCCGCAGCTCGGTGTCCTGCAAGCGCCGTGATCTGCTGGGCCTGCCGCTGGCGGACTTCCGGCGCCTGGCACCGCGGGTGGCGGAAGCGTTCAAATGGGTGGGCGCCTTCCTGGAGCAGCAGTGCATCGTGCGTGGAGCTGACCTCCCGTACCGCACCCAGCTCGTGCCGCTGGCCGCTGTCCGGGCCATCCTCGGCGAGGCGATGGACACTCCCGGTGCGGGCGAGCGGATCGCTCAGTGGTACTGGTGCGGTGTGCTCGGTGAGATGTACGGCGGATCGACCGAGAGCCGGTTCACCCGCGACGTGGAACAGCTCATCGGCTGGATCGTGGACCCAGGGGAGACCACCCCCGACACGGTCACCGAAGCGGTCTTCCTGGACGACCGGCTGGACAGCCTGACCACGCGCAACAGCGCGGCCTACAAGGGGATCTACGCGCTGCTGGTCAAGCAGGGCGCGGTGGACTGGTACTTCACCGAGGCACCCCTCACCGCCGGCCGACTGATCGAGCACAACGTGGACGTACGGCAGATCTTCCCCAAGGGGTGGATTGCCAAGAATGCCCCCAGCAGTGCCGCGAGGGCGAACTCGATCGTCAACAAGACGCCGTTGTCGTATCGGGCGAGCCGGAGCCTCGTGGGGTCTCCCGCTGTGTACCTCAAGTCGCTCACGTTGGAGTCGGGGATGCGTCCCGAGTGGTTCGACGATGTCCTCGCCACCCATCTCGTCGATCCGGCGGCGCTGCATGAAGCGGACTTCGAGCGCTTCTACGAGAACCGCGCCCGGCAGCTCCTCGACCTCGTGAAGACCGCCATGGGCAAGCGCACCGTCTTCCGTGACACGGCGGGTTGGTGAGTGTGGCGATGACCCAGACGCCGTCCGAAGAACAGCTTCGTGCGCTCAAGGGCGAGAAAATCCCTGTGAAAGACCTCCTCGCGCTCTTCGGGACACGGGTGCGAAGCGATCAGGCCGTGCTGTTCATCACGGAGACGCTGAAGGACGCCGGCCTCTCCACCGTTCCCTACTTCGCCAACTGCAACGGCCGGGCCGATGTCCACATCGTGCCGATCGAAACCGTCGCGGCTTCGGAGGAGGAGCCGGACGATCAGGAGGAAGAGGAGGAGACGGATGGGCTGACGCCCGGAGCACTGCCTCCGCACTCCTTCCGGATCGGGGATCTCCCGGCCGCGTCCGGCGGGGTCGACTGCGTGCCGTCGAACGCACAGGTCACCACAGCCACCTATCTCATGCGCACCAAGAACTACTCGCAGGTGCCCGTCATCGACGGCAGGACGACTCTGCACGGCGTCGTCACCTGGAGCTCGGTGGCCAAGATGTATGAGACCAACAGAGCCATCACCCTGGCCAACGCCTTAGTGGACGACCCGCCGATCGCCGGCCCCCGTCAGGACTTCTTCTCCCTCCTGCCGATCATCTGCGAGTACGGCTATGTGCTCGTGAGGGACAACAGCGGCCAGTTCACCGGAATCGTCACAGGCGCTGATATCACCGAGCGTTTCGACGCGACGGCATGGCCCTTCTTCGTGGTGGGAGAGATCGAGTTCCGGCTCCGCAAGTGCCTGGGGGCGGCCCTCGAGCCCGACAACATCCGCGCGGTGCAGCGGAAGGGCAAGAAGACCGGTCAGATAACCGACTTGATGTTCAACGGCTATGTGAAACTCCTCGACGGCCACCAGCAGGACCCGGCTCTTTGCCCCCTCGCCGACCAGAACTGGCAGGCCCTTGGGTGGACCGGGGTGGATCGCACCCAGTTCGTGCACCAGCTCGACCGGGTGCGGGCGGTCCGTAACATGATCGCGCACTTCGATCCCGAACCGCTGTCCAAGCGGCTGAGCGACGAACTGCGCCAGTTCGTAGGGCTGCTCCGGCAGCTCACCTGACGCCGGTCGCCGCGGGGCCGGTTACGCCAGCTCGAACTGGTCCCGCAGCAGACCCGCGTGCAGCCGTAGCGTCCGCCCGTCCGGCAAGGTCTCCAGGACCTGCACACCGTCGTGGTTGAGCAGCTGCCGCAGCACGGCGGCGAAGCCGTCGGCCGCCCTGGTGGCGGGCAGCCCGATGCGCTGGGCGAGAGCCGTCACGGGGAGCGTGCCTCCCGCCTCCAGCAGCGCCCGTACGGCCTTCTCCACCCGAACCAGCTCCGGCGGGCGGGGCCTGCGGGCGAGCAGCTCCACCTGGGCCTCGAAGATTTCGGAGGACATCAGGCCGCTGACCAGCGCTTCGTCCGGCGAGACCGGCTTGGCGGAGAGCAGGGCGTCGTCCCCTTCCGCGGGGACCAGCACCACGTCGAAGAGCGAGTCGTGGCTCTTGGCCAGCTCGGCCTCCTTCTTGGCCCGGCCGGCCGGCTTCTTCGTGGGCGCGGCGGCCGGGACAGGCCGCGCGGGTGCCGACTCGACAGCGTCCGGGGTGAGCGACCACCACGGCGGCTGCTGGCTGCCCAGTTCTCGCCAGCCGCTCGGCGGCTCGGCGCCGAAGGGGAGAAAAGCGAGCACCGGGATGGCCACCTCGGCCAACGCGGCCCCACCGTGATAGCCGGCCTTCTGCGAGGTGTAGCGGGAGTCGGCGTCCCAGAGCGCCACGATCCGGCCGTCAGGCTCCGGGGCGGCCACGCGCGGCCCCGAGAGCAGGATCTCCGTATCCGCGAGCGGGCCCCCCACCGCACGGTGCCGGGCCGATTCCACCCGGTCGGGGTCGGTGTCGACCCGCACCCCGTGCCTGTCGACGACATGGCCGTGATCGCTGGTGAGAATCACCGCCCGGCCTTGGGTGGCGGCGAAACGCAGGAGGTCCAGGAGCCCTCCTATCTCGCCCAGCCGCCAGGCGCCGTCACCGAGCTTCTGCTCTGTGGCGAGCCGGTCGTCGATGGTGTTGAGCACCACGGCGACATGCGTACGGTCACTGACCAGGGCCTCGTGCAACGCGGGGCCGAAGGGAGCGCCGCTGGTCTCGCCGCGCAGGTCGTCCTTGTGGAAGACGGCGGCCTCCTCCTCACCCCAGAAGCGGTGCTCGGGGAAGAGCCTTCTCTCGTCGGCCTGGGTGCCCCTCATGAGCCGGGCGGCGAACAGGGAGGTCCGCGACACGGCCGTGACGGTGGGCAGCGCGGCGGCCATCGCCCGGCGCCGCGGAGTGTCCTTCGCCTTGGGCAGCGGGTCGTACTCCACCCAGTGGTCGCGCAGTTCCTCGCCGAGCTGGGCGGCGATGGCGGCGCTCATCCCGTCGAGGACGAGAAGCAGCACCCGGCGCTTCCCCGCCTTCACGACGGGAGCGACGACCTTGGGCAGGAAGGTCTCCACCGTCAGCATGTCCTCCGGGGGCCTGCCGCCCGCCGTCCAGGCGGCGAGCGACCGGGCGAAATGCCGGTCGATATCCCGGCGGACGGCCCGCACGGAATCGCCGAGGGCGTCGTAGGCCGACTTCAGCGTCGGGTCCGGGTCCCCACCCGCCTCGATGTGATCGAGTGCCAGGTCCACCCAGCCGGTGTCCGCGACATGCCGACCGATGCCCGCCCGCACACTCTCGCTCTCCAGCTCACTCCCCACCGTCGGTTTCGTGGCGAGCCACTGGGTGAGCCGCTGCGCCATGCGCGTTCGCTCGATGCGGGGACGGGCAGCGGGGTCGGAGGCCAGCCGGTGGTCCTCCAGCGCCTTCACCGCCTGCGCCAGCCGCGCGGGCTGGCCCGCCACAAGCGCCTCCCCGACGGCGGTGAAGCGGGCCTCGAGACCCGCGTCCAGCAAGGGACTCTTGCGGATGGCCTGCTCCGCCCCGAGCTGTCGGGCAAGCGTGGCCGCCCGGTCGCGTACGGAACCGGAGAGGCGGCGCGCGGTCGCCGCCGACTCTTCTTGGACCGACCGCCCGGTCAGCAGTAGCCCCGTGACGAATTCCTCGCAGGACCGCCCGAAGGCTGCCACCAGCGCGTCGAGGGCCCGCTCCTGAGCGGGCGGCTCCTCCCCGAACCAGCGCTCCGCGCGCCCTCGGGCCCGGTAGTTCTCCGCGCCCGCCGCCGCGTCGTCATGCCCCCACAGCGAGGCGCAGACAAGACCGAAGGCAACGGCATCCGGCCCGTGTTCGGCCTCGACCAGGGCCAGCAGCGCCCGCCCTGCCTGCCCCGCCTGGTCCGACTCGCCGAGGAATTCCCGGATACCGGCACGCTCGGGCGCGCGCAGCGCCAGATAGCGGTCCGGGCCGCCGGACGCGAGCGACCACCTCAGCAGGGTGTGGATGTCGAGTGCGTCGCTGTTCGCCGAAGGGGTGTGCTGGTCACGGTCCGGGTCGTAGCGGCCGATGCCGAGCCGGCGGAGCGTGAGTTCGCTGAGTGCCTTGTCCCGCGACAGCACACCACCCGGCAGGTGAGGCCAGCCACCCGGCGGGGTGGCGTCCAACAGCGCCTCGGCGGCCCAGTTCTCGTGGACCAGCCGACGGTCGGTGCTGATCGCCCGGAAGGTCTCCCGGACGACGTCCCAGGTGTCCACCGCGTTGACACGGTGCCGGTGCACCTTGGCCAGCAGATCCGGCCCGAGTTCGGCCTCCTCCCGGTCGGTGAGGACCACCAGCACGTCGGGGCCTGACGCCGAGGGCGTCTGGTGCGCCAGCACCAGCTCGTACGCGGCGAGCGGCGAGGGCGCGACGGCGACGGACGCCTGCCGCCGTTCGCCCCACGTCAGCTCGGCCGGGCCGTCCCACGTCGGCGCGGCGCGCAGCAGCACGGCCCGGCGCTTGTCCGGGGTCAGACCGCGCTGCGATGCCAGGTACTGGGTGATGGTGGCGGCGTTGAGCCGTACCGCGCTCGTGGTCGTCACCGAGCTTGTGGTCGTCACCGCGCTCGTGCTGGTGGTCACCGCGCACTCCTCATTCCGCTCATTCCACGACCCGCCAGGTGATCTCGATGGTCGCGTCGGGCTCGGTGGCCGTCAGTTCGTCCAGCTCGGCCCGAAGCTGGGCGATCGCCTGGGACGCCTTCGCCCGCCCGCCGCCCGAGCGGCGCACCGCGCGCTGGCCGGGCAGCGGGTGGTTGGTGGACACGGGCGGCCGGGCGGTGTCGCTGCTCAGACTCACCTCATCGGGCGTGGTGAGCTGGGCGGCCGGGGGCGTGGGGGCGGGCGTGGCCACGGGCGGCTGCGGCCGGGCGGACGCCTGGCTGCGCTCGATGACGGCGACGATGGACTTCCGCGCGTTCCGCAGCGCGTCCTCGAGCCGCATCGTGTGCTGATCCGCACGTGCCGCGCCGCGCAGCTCCTCCAGCACCGCCTCGCCATGGGGCCCGTAGTTGGGCGCGAGCTTCAGCATGTCCCAGGCCGCAACGACCAGCGCGTCCGCGACGGCCTTCGCCTGCTTGATCGAGGCCCCGTAGCGGCCGGGGGACGCCTCTCCCAGGTCGAAGCTGGCGAAGGCGGTGATGACCTGCTTGGCCGCCGCCGTACCCCCGACCGAGCCCTGGGAGATGCCGTACAGCTGGGCCAGCAGGTCACGTGAGCGACGAGCGAGGGTGAGCCTGCTCGTCGCGGATTCCTCGGCTCCGTCCAGGCCGAGCAGCCCCGCGTGCTTCTCCAGCTCCTCGACGAGGGTGTCCACATGCGGCTTGTAGTCGCGGGCCTTGGTCGTGATCTGCCGGGCGAAGTGGCTGACCAGCCGGCCTCGGCGCAGCTTCGGGGGCTGCTCGCCGAAGATGTCCCAGAACCGGCGTCCCGCCTCCTCCCAGACGGATTCCTCCGGCAGCGGCTGGGAGCGCAGGGCGTCCTGGGGCTTGATCGCCGACAGCTCGGGCGCGGGGTCGAGCAGTGAGCCGGCGCGCACCCATACCCGGTCGTCCATCTCCGCGTAGGAGGCGATGACCAGGTTGGCCAGGAAGGGCTCCAGGCCCATCGGCTCGGGCCGGTCGATCCACTCGGCGAGCTTCACCACGCTCAGGTCGCCCGGGCCCCCGTCGGTGCGCGCCTGCAGGTTGAAGTGGTCCACCCAGCGGCTGGAGAGCCGGAAGTAGACCTCCTTCTGCTGGCCGAGCCCGAGCGGGGCGGCGATCCGCCGCATCCACACCCGGTCCTTGGAGGGGACCTCGACCTGTCGCTCGGCGGACTCCGCCGCCGTCCGGATGTGGGTGAAGACCGTACGGGCGTTGGCGGGCGTCACTGCGATGTTGGTGCCCTCGGGGTCGAGGTCGGGGTGCGCGGGGAACTGGTGCGCCAGCAGCTTCTTCACGATGTGCCGGGCGCCGTCGGCCAGCGTCTGGCCGATGGAGACCTTGAGCTCGGGAACATCGCGCAGCGACTCGAAGTGGTCGTCGAAGGACACGTCGACATCGGTCGCCTTCTTGTCCGCGCAGCCGTACGCCTGCTTGAAGGCGGCCTTCACCGCCTTGGTCAGGGACTCCCGCTGCTCTTCGAGGAGCACCCTGGCCCGTGCCCGGTTGTCGGCGTTGAGGTGCTGGGCGTAGTGGGTGTCGAAGCGACGCTGATCGGCCAGCGCGTAGTCGATGACGACCAGCTTCTGGAAGTCCTTGTACCGGGCGGCCGACAGGTAGGAGGGGATCCAGCCCACGGTCCGGGGCCCGGTGCCGAACTGCTCCCGCAGGCCGCGCAGGCGGTTGACCGCCTCGACGGAACCGTGCTCGCTCTCGTGGTACGGCAGGTCGATCACCAGCCGCCACAGACCGTCCTGGCTCGGGGAGAACTCATGGTCGGCCATGTTCTCCTGGTCGTTGACATCCCCGATGACGACCTCGGCCGTGCGGTTCGACCCGCGCCAGACGAGCGTCAGCTCGTCCGAGCCCAGCCGCTCGTGCACTTCCAGACCCAGTTCCTTGGCGAGCAGCCGCTTGGCGAGGGCCCGCCGGTTGGAACGGTTGTTGTTGACGTTGGCGTTGGCGATGACGGAGTCGACGTCCACCCCCGCCAGTTCGAGGCGTACGCCCGGGTTGGCCTTGGTGCCGGTCGCCTTGATCTCGACGAAGCGCGTGGCCCACTCGTCCACCTTCGCCTGGATGAGGCCGACCTCGGCCCCGGGGATGGGGGAGAGGACCGAGCCGTGGTTCAGCGCGCCGAGCCGCCGGATGGTGAGATCGCGGAGGGCGGGCACACCGGGGGCGAGGGCGGACAGCAGCAGCGTGCACATCAGTCGGTTGTCGCCGACGAAGCCCCTGCAGCGGCCGAGGAGCTGCTGGTCGGTGATCGTCTCGCGGCGGTGCTGGTAGCGCTCGATGTCCTCCTCGGTGATCTCGTACGTCGCGAGGAGGTGGGGCCGCAGTTTGGTCCGGTACAGCTTGTCCGCGACCTTGAACTCGACCTTAAGGCTGTCCACGAAGGGCTTGTCGCCGCCGTCGGCGATGACCGGGTAGAGGTCGCCGAGGGGGATCAGGTTCTCCAGCGTCGCGTCGTCCCGGTGGTTGGCGAGCAACTGGCCCATGAGCTTGAGGCCGGTGCGGGAGCGCTGGAGGGCGGAGGAGATGTGGACCAGGGTGTCCATGAAGGCGGGGGAGAAGGGATACGTCAGCCGGAACGACTCCTCGTCCGCCCCGGTCGTCGCCTCGTCCGAGCCGAGCAGCACGTCCCAGATCTGCGGCCCGACCCGCTTGATCTTCGCGAAGGCCGCGTCCAGCTTGGCGGCGGCCTCCGCGTCCTTGGGCTTCAGGAGGCGCGCGTGGGCGATCTGGGGGAGGTTGCGGTCCTCCAGCGTGATCTTGTCGAAGCGGCCGGAGGCCAGGTTCAGGCTGTCCTGGATCGCGGTCTCGGCCGCGCCGGAGGTCTCCTCGCCGACCAGTTCCCGCAGGTCGCGCTGGCGGGCGATGAAGGAAACGATGGGGATGGCGCGGCGCGAGTCGGCGCCCTCGACGAAGTTGGTGATCTTGTCGGTCTCGCGGGAAACGAACTTCTGGTCGTGGATCCGGTTGGCGAGCCACAGGATCAGCTCGTCCATGAAGAGGATCAGTCCGTCGTAGCCGAGCGACTTCGCGTGCTCGGCGATGACGGCCAGACCGGCGTCGAGGGAGATGAAGCCGTGCTCGTCCTCGGCGGCGTTCCTGGCGAACCCGGGGAACCAGGTGACGCTGGCATCGTGCACCAGCTTCGCGCGTAGCTCGGCCGGGGTGCTGGGGTTGACGAGGTTGAGGTTCACCTCGCCGCCGTCCAGCTCCTCGGCGGCCAGAGCGGTGTCGAGAAGCTCCGGGGTCCAGGCGAACGGCTCGCCCCACTCGTCGTCGTCCTCGTCGTCGGCGGTGGCCCCGGGGGTGGGGGCGTCGGCCAGGCCGGCGATGAAGGTTTCGTCGCCGACGCGGCGGCGGTGGGAGCGGATGTCCTCGAAGAGGGCGTCGGTCCGGTAGACCTGCGGGGTCGGGGCGTCTTTGTGTAGGGCCTTGACGTGGCTGACGTATCCGCCGAGGACGCGCTGCTCCAGGGACTTCGCGCCGAGCATGTGGTACGGGACCAGGAGGAATCGCTTGCCCTCGGTGGACAGCCACTCGTGCTTGGCGAGCACCGGGTCGAAGTCCCCGCGGCTGCGGACGGCCGGGTCGCCTCGGAGGAGGGCGTGCAGCACGGCCATGAAGTGGGACTTACCGGAACCGAAGGAGCCGTGGAGATAGGCGGCCTTTGAGGTGTGGCCGTCGAGGGATGCCTTGATGAGGCTGAGGGCCTCGTCGAAGTTCTCCAGGAGGCGCTCGGTGACGACGTAGTCGCGGAGGGCGCGGGCCGCCCCCTCCTCGGTGACGGCCTCGGCGAGCTTCAGAACGAAGTCGGAGGTCGAGATCGACGGCTTGATGTCGATCACGTCGCGGAGCAGTGGGGCCGTGCCGGTGGCGTTCGGGGCCATCTGTGTCTCGCTTCTCCTGGTTCCTGCGTCCTGTTGTTACGTGGGCCTGGACAGCAGGGTCCTCCCCCCTGGCCGGGTGCCGTGATGGTCACGGATTGATTCCATGTGGTCCCGGTGTGTTGTCGTCAGTCGTCGCGCGGACGGCTGTGGCCCGCCCCCGATCGTAATGGTTTGCGTATGGGAGAGGGTGAGCGTGCGCGGTGAGCTGGATGCGACTGGGGGGAGCGGCGGGATGGACGACTACAGGTTGTCGAAGTCGCCGGCGGCCATTCCGGCCTTGAAGGCCTTCCACTCGCCGCAGGTGAAGCAGAGGTGGGGGTTGGAGGGGTTCTTGGAGTCGCGGACGGCTACGCCTCCATCAGGAAGGGCGGCCAGTTCGAAGCACTGGCCGTTGTTGGCGGTGAAGCTGCTCTTCTGCCAGGAGAGCGAGGCGGGGTCGATCGCGTAGAGGTCTGCCTTCTCCATCAGTCAGAGTTCCTCCGTCCGTGGGTGGCCCTTGCGGGCGGGATGGTGCGGGCTCTGGGCTGTACCGACGAGGATGGGGTGGGGGGCTGGCTCAGCGCAGGTGTGTGATGAATGCGGACCAGGCCGCTCGATTGACGCGTATGACGGGCCCGGCTGGGCGCTTGCTGTCCCGGACATGGACGAGTTCGGGGAGGTTGTCCGCGATCTCAACGCACTCATTGTTGCCACCGCTGTACGTGCTCCTACGCCATCTCGCGCTAGATGAGTTCGCTGCTATGTGGTGGGCGCTCTTCACGCTCTGTGCTCCTTGGCCCTGCGACGGATGATGGCACGGGACTCCATCGGAGAGAGCGCAGATGTGCGTGCAGCGCCGAAAAGGTCTTGGTAGCGGGCGACCTCGGCCTCCTGCTCGAACCACGTGGAGCCGGTTGGGTTGTCCGCCAGCACGACGTCGAGTGCCCCCTCCTCGGGAAAACCGAGCACTACGTACGGCCCGAACATACTCGCATGTGCTCCCCGCGCGAACGGCAGCACCTGAATGGTCACGTTGCTGTTCTCGGAGAGGTCCAGTAGGTGCTGTAGCTGTGCCTTCATCACCTCAGCCCCGCCGACCTGTTGGAGAAGCACGGCCTCTGAGAGAACCGCCCAGACTTGCAGAGGGGTGTCGCCAGTAAGGCGTTCCTGCCGAGCCAGACGCACCTGGACGAAGGCTTCGATCTCGTCTGCGGTCTGCCACTGCTGCGATGCAACGGTGACAGCTCGGATGTACTCCGGGGTCTGAAGCAGGCCGGGAACGAGCTGAGCCTGAAACGTGCGGATGGAACTGGCCATGGCCTCCAAGGCGATGTAATCGCGGTAGGTGTCGGCGAGGACTGAGCCGTACTGGTTCCACCAACCCTGCCTGCGTCGGCGATTGGCCTTGCGCGCCAGCGCAGCCAGCCGCCCTCTCACCCCGGCATCAGTCACGCCGTACGCCTGCAGCATCGCCGTCAGATCCGGGAGCCGCACCGCCACCCGTCCGTTCTCGATGCGGCTGATCTTGCCCTTGGTGCAGTCGAGGGCCTCGGCGGCTTGGGCCGTGGTGAGGCCCGACGCGTCTCGCAACCGCTTCAGTTCATCCCCAAGCTGGCGGCCGAGAACGGTGGATGGGGTCGGGCTGGTGCTCTTCGCAGGCATGTGTACAGCTCTAGCAAATCGGCGGTGACGGCGGGCTGAGATTAACCCGGAAGAGGGAAGATTAGCATGATGCCGGTTGGCAACGTTGCAGATTCGCGTGGCGCCTTGTCATTCTGCTGGGTATGGACATCGGCGTCCTGAGGCTGTCAGCCCTGGGATTCCGGGCGAACTTGACCTCCTGGGGGCCGACATGGCTGCACCGAACGAAGTCACCTTCCGGCTGTCCCGTCGTCGCAGCAGCGTTGGACGGGCGCGGGCCCTGTTGTACGCCGCACTGGGCGAGTGGGGCGTCGGGCAAGATGCGAGGGAGACGGGTGAGTTAGTCCTCTCCGAGTTGGTGACCAACGCGCTGCGGGTGCGTGTACCGCGTGACCGACTGGTGGGCGTACGGATCGCATGGCTGGCGGAAGAAGGCTTGCTGCGCCTGGAGGTCAGTGATGCTGGCGAAGGAAAACCCGAGGTGCGGGCGCCTTGCGAGGACGAGACAGGCGGACGTGGACTGCTTCTGGTGGAGGCGCTGGCTCATCGCTGGGGGTTTGAGCAACGCGCCTGTGGGATCGGTAAAACGGTCTGGGCAGAACTGAAGGCCCCGCACCTCGCGCCGGAACGCGACGGGACCGAGATCGCTGCGGTGGCGGTCCGTCCAGGTCAGTGCGTGCGGGTGCGAGACGCGTGGCAGGTGGTCCGGAGCGTGGGCACTGAGCGGTCCGCGTCGGACTGCGGGCAGACCGTCGTGCTTGGGCTGGATGACGGCTCTGCGCTGCGGATCGATACCACCGCGCCGCTGACTGTGCGGGACGCCGGTGTCTCCTCCCCGCAGGGAGGCGGGGAGGAGACACCGGGGTAACGATCAGCTCTTGGCCGCGCGCCGGCCACGGGTGGCCGGGGCGGGCCGCCAGGCCCGCAGGTCGTCGTCGGTGAGACCATGTTCACCCTGCTGGGTTGCGCGGTAGCCCGCGAAGAAGGCTGCGGGAGAGCTGCCGTAGAGCGGATCGAAGTCGTTGTGCCATTGATCGAGCCACCGCTGCAGTTCCAGCAGGCCCGCGAGCAGCGGCGTCATCTCCTCGGAGGACAGCCCGTCGTGGTTGGTGAAGTACGTGGCGAGCGCCTGCGCCTGCTCCCGGTGATCCCAACCCGCCCAGCCGAACAGCTTGGGCGTCCCGGAGATCGCACCGGTCGCGTACGAGATAAACCGCTCCTTGGGCACGTCCAGCTTGCCTCGGGCACGCCAGTAGGACGGCTTGAGGAAGTCTGCTGAGGTGTACTTGGGCGGCACGGGGATCGAGTCCCGGATCTTCCGCTTGGTGGGCTCATCCGGGGCGGCGTCTTCTTGCCGCTGGAGGTCCCAGACATGCTCCCAGTCGGCACGTTTCTTGAGCGCGGCGGGCTTGTAGCGGAGCGCGGCGAGGAACGGCACGTGCTCGTCAGCGAGGAGGTCAGCGACGACGGTCGCCAGCTCGGTGCGGGGCGCGTACAGCTCCGCGACGGATACGAAGTCCTCATCGAGGGAGAGGGCGGAGGTGAGCTGGTCGCGGGTGAGGATGGTCGGCTGCCCGTCCGGGAACCACAGCTCGCGGTTCTCCATTCGGTCCAGCAGCCAGGACTTGAGCGCGCGCTCCTGGAGTACGTCCCACCCCTCGGTCGCCCAACGGCGCTTGTATTCGGGGCGCTCGATCATCCCGATTGCGCGGGAGGTCTCAATAACGTCTATGCGCTTTTGGACGACGGCCTTGTAGGCATCCGGCCAGTGGGCAGGCAGTTCAGTGATAGGTGTGGAGTTGTGGCGCTTAAACCACTCGCCGGACGCTTCTCCCTTCTCGACCCGCCGAGCCAACACGATCTCGAAGGCACGCTCGCCAAGGGCGAGTTCGGGAACTTCGGTTTCTGGGGCGCGTAGGTCCTCAGCGTGCAGTGCGTAGAGATAGTAGACTTGCCAGTCCAGTTCCTCCTGCAATGCGATCATCTGGGAACGGATGGATGCCCAGTTGGTGCGAAATTCGCGGAGGGAAGAAGCATCCGGTGCGGGTGTCCCAGATGCAGTCAGTGCTGAGGGGCTAACGATGCCAAGATTTCGGGCGAGAGTGTCCATGGCAGAGCCAAGCGCGGTGGGATAGCTTGCGGGAAGGGGGAACCCCTCCAGCTTGGTTCCGGTGAACTCGAATCGGTGCTCCCAAAGTTCATCAGAGATGCCGCCACCGATGCCGCCGTTTCCTTTAGACTGGCTAACCTGCTTAAGCCAGAAGCATGCGGTGGAGCTGTTGAGCAGTCCTAGTAGCTGCAGGTGGTCCTCCTGGCTCGATTCCTTGCTTAGCTTGATGACAGGGGCAGATTGTTTGAATACCTTTCCCCCTCTATCCAACACGAACTGATTATGTGTGGAAACGGTCGCGAATGCGATGGAAAGTGGAACCCGATATCTCTCGGTGAAGAACATGGAGTACTCGAACCAGGAGAGGCCTCTTGCGATTTGCGTTTTGCCGAACGCTACACGGGTGCGAAGTTGGACTTTGAAGGGCCACAATGTGCGTTCAACGGCCGTGGGGGCCTCGGCGGTGAGGTCCTTGCTGGAGTAAGGCCAAAGCGACATCGATGGATCCAAGATGAGGTAGTCTCGGATCTCGGCGCCTGCCACAATGGGGCGTTGGTGCGTGGACGGTACACCTTGGCGACGGAGTGCTCCACCGCCAAGTTCGTAGGCTTCGTGTTCACGCGGTACCGCGCCAGCCCCGATATCGTCTATGGTGTCACCCAGTCGATTCTGTTTAACTGATTCGATCTGCTCGATGAGTTCGAGCCCGCCGTCAAGGAGAATCCAAGGGTGTTTCTCAAAATAGCGATGACGGGCGAGGTTGTCTACCGATACCCATTGGCTAAATGAACCCGGCTTGTCGATCTGGTCGACAATGGCTCTCCAGACGAATCCCTCGCTGGCCCTATCCGGTACCTTCGGCTCGCCTTGAATGCTACGCACTGTGCGGACCATCTCCGGGCGCCCGCTACCCGCGCGGCGTCTGCCGATCAAAATGACTGTCGGAGTTCCATGATCGGGGATGTAAGCGCCTGAGGTGTCGATAACCTCGTTCAGTTCAATCTTGTGTGCAAAGTACTCTTCGATCAATTTCGCGCCGAACCCTTGCTTCATGAAGGAGTTCGCTGTAATTTGGCCAACCATTCCATACCCGCGCCCATCGGCTCTTCCCGCCTTTGCCAGTTGAAAGAAGCGCTCAGCGAACGGCACTGACAAGGCGTATGTGCCCGCGCAGGATGCGTACAGCTCTCTATACAACGCGTTCAGCTTCTTATCCTTGACCGTGATGTAGGGCGGGTTACCCACCACCACGTCATACCGCCCCTGCTCGAGAATCCCCGGATACTCGTGCACGTCCTCCGTCGCATACGAGAACTCCGCCAGCGGGTCCCCCGACTCCTCACCCAACAGC
Organism: Streptomyces sparsogenes subsp. cuspidosporus; assembly: GCF_039532705.1. Lineage (NCBI taxonomy): Bacteria > Bacillati > Actinomycetota > Actinomycetes > Kitasatosporales > Streptomycetaceae > Streptomyces > Streptomyces sparsogenes. Next base: position 75,416 of record NZ_BAAASD010000010.1, read on the forward strand.
GTCAGCTCAAGCTGTCGCGCCTTGATAAGCGAGTCCCCCACCGCCAGGTGAATCGGCCACTCGTACCTACCCGCCTCCGCCAGCGTCCGCATCCCCGCCGCCGCCATCCCAGCCACCAGCAACCGGAACCGCGCAATAGCCACCGCAAACGGGTTGATGTCCACCCCGTGCACCGCGTTCAGCGCATCCCGCACCCGCTCATGCACATCCCGCCCCGGCTCCCGCTCCGCGAACAGCCGCACCATCCGCCGGAACGCACCCAGCACAAAGTGCCCCGAGCCACACGTCGGGTCGATCATCTTCAGCTCGCCGAACTTGCCGCCCAGCTCCCGCACCACCGGGTCCATCGTCCGGTCGAGGATGAACTCCTCCACGAACTCCGGCGTCTGAAGCAGCGCATACGTCTTCCGCGCCGACTCCGACAGCCACTGGTACAGGTCACCCAGGAACCGGGTGTCCCACCCCTCCGTACCGTCCTCATTCAACGGATCCGTGAAGTCATGGGCCAGCCGATCCCCGTCGTCCCCCTCACCCCGCTCACGCCAGAACTCGACCAGCGCCCGAGCAGCGTCATGCGACAACGGAATCTGGTACAGGGGATTGCGCCGCTTGTCGAACAGCAGCTTCCCGGCCTGCCCGGCCCCCAGCTCCTCGAACGCCCGCTCCAGCCAACCCCGGTACGTCGGGTCCGGATCCTCCTCCACGTACTGTGCGTACCGCGCCTCTGCCAGGTCCCGCCGCTCCGCGTCAGGCCCCGTGAGGTACGGCTCCGCAATCAGCCGGTTGTCCTCGCAGAACCGCACGAACACCGTGCCCAGTACCCACGCCACCGCGACCTGCGTGACCCGCTCGTCCAGCCACGCGTTCCACGTCGCCGCCGTACGCCCCAGCTTGCGCGCCTCGTCGTACTCCGCCCGCAGCCGGCCCGCGACCGAGTCCGCCGCGCGCAACTGCTCCACTCGGTCCGCCGACAGGTCATCCTCAGCCAGACGCGCATCCAGCCACGCACTCCACCTCGGAGTCGCCGGATCTGCTTTGCTCGCCTTCTCGTACTCCTGCCGCAGCGGCTTGAGGACCGACTCCCCCTCCTTGACCTGCTTGGCGAGGTCCACCTCGATCGCCTTGACCTGCTTGATCAGGTCGGCTCGCAGCGCGGCAGCATCAATCACTTAGTCTCGTCTCCCCTGATCCCCGTTGTCCCCATTGCCTCAACAGCATCAGCATCAGCATCAGCGCCAGCACCGGCGCCGAAGCCCCCACTCGCGCCACCACCCGCCGCCGACCACTCGGCCCGGTGCGCGTTCGCCACCCACGAATCCGGCAGCTCGACCCATTCTCCCAACCCCGCCTGGTACGGAACAGCCACCGCGCCCAGCCGAGGCGGTCGCGCCGGGTCGTTCTGCGGGCACAGGAGCCACAGCCCGCGCCCCCCGTCCCGCGCGACCTCGGCGAGCCGCTCCAGCACCGCCATCGCGTCGTACCGCGCGAACGCGCCCGCGTCCGTGAGCAGCACAGGAGTCCCAGCCGCCCCCCGGGCCCCCGACACCAGCTCCCGCAGCCGGGGCTCCACCGCTCCCCAACTGGTCCGCGCGTACTCGGCGAACCGCATGGCCGCCTTCGATCCCGGCTCCGCGCCGTCCGCGCGCAGGATCGTCTCCCACGTCGGCTTCGGTCGCGGGTCGACCTGCTCGTGTAGGGCCCGCAGGAAGAGATCGGTCACCGATACCACCTCGGCGCCGAAGCGGTCCGAGGCCAGCTCGCGCACCGCCTGGCCGGCCACCACGGTCCGTACGGTCAGCACCCGGAAGCCGTCCCGGCGGGCGGAGGCCAGCAGCCGCTCCTCGGTGACCGCCGCGTCCGCGAGCTGCGGGTCGTCGGAGTAGCGGTGCGCGGTGAGGGTGCCGGTGGCCTGGCGGGCGGCGTCCGACGAGAGGTAGGAGGAGTCACCGTCCGGCTGGCGCGGGATGTAGCGGAGCGTGCCGTGGCCCTCGCGGGTCTTCAGCTCCAGGTCGAAGCCGGCGTCCCGCAGCGCCCGTGTCAGGGGGCCGCCGGTCGGCAGCGCGTGCCCGCGCCGCTCGTTCAGCAGCTCCGGGAAGCGCGACCGTACCCGCTCATGGATGTCCTTGGGCGTGAGCCCCGGCTGCCGCTCATCAGGCAGACCCGGGATGAGCGGTACCAGTCCTGCCTGGGTGAGGCGCAGCGCCCGCACGAGCGGGAGATTACGGGGGTAGATCTCCAAACGGGGCGTCGCTGCGGCGTGGCGCGAGGCGGCGGCGGCGATCTCGACGATGCGCCGTTCGTCCCACTCCACAGTCGTGCTCGGAGGAGGAACGGCGCCCAGCTCCGCGAGCACCGTAGTCGCGGTCGGCAGGGTGTCCAGTTTCGCCAGCCGGTCGGCGACCTTGCCCAGCTTTTGGGCGTAGTTGAGCAGGCCGGGCCCGGACGGGGTCTCGGGGGCGTCGTCCGGGCCGACTTCGAGGGCCAGCAGGCCGGCGCCCATGCCCTCGTCCGCCGCGTTGCGGTTCGGCGCGTGCTGGAACTCGGCCTCGTCCGGTACGAGTTGCTCGACCTCCACCACCGCTCGCACGGCGGCCAGCGCCAGCGCCCGGCGCTGCTCGCGCTCGGGAAGCTCGGTGCCGCGGCGCAGCGCGAGGGCGTCCGCGATCTCCGCCGCGGAGGCGACCCGGCCGAGGTTACGGAGAAGCTCCAGGATCTCGGTGCGCAGCACCTGGACGGCGGGATGCCGCTTCCAGCGGGTGCGCTGGGTCTTCAGCATCTGGGGGATGCGGCCCGCCGACAGTCCCAGGGCGCTCGCCACGTCCTTCTGCTTGGGCCAGACACCGATGTCGGGCAGCGCGCCCCGGTCGTCGGGGATCCGGAGCAGCAGCCGTACCATCTCGCACTCGTTGCGATTCGTCCCGTCCTTCTTCAGCTCCGGGACGAAGATCGTGGCCAGTGTGTCGAGGCTGACCCTGCGCAGGGCACGCTCGGGTAGCCCTTCCGCGCCGCCGCTTTCCGCCATCGCGTTCGCGAGCGCGGCTTCGGCAACCGACAGTTCATCCTTGGCGGCCTTGCGCCCCTCGGGAGTGAGGGGGGTGGCGGGCTGCTCGGCGAGCCGCTGCCGCCACTCCTTGATGCGGCGGAGGACTTCCTTGCGGGTCTTGGCGCCCAAGCCGGGCGCGTTGACGAGCTGATGGCGGCTGTAGTCGAGCAGACCACCGACATCGTTGACGCGCAGGCCGTAGACGAAGGACTGGGCGGCGGGGCTGAGCCCCGAGGCCGAGATGGGGGTTTCGCGGTCGGCCTGGGCCGCCAGCCGATCGCGCTGCTGCTCGGCGCTCTCCTCCTCAGCGGCGGGGATCGGGGCGTCCTGCGCTTGCGCCGCTGCCTCTCCGGGCGCGTCCGTGCCGCCGGGCGCAACAGCGGCGGGCTGGCGGGAGCGGCGCGACGACGGCTTCGCCTCGTCCATGGCCAGGAAGATCCTCTTCCAGGCGTCGCGCATCGGCTTGAGGTCGGGGAAGCGCTGTGCCGCGTCCCGGTGCAGTGCCCGCCGGAAGAAGTCGACCAGGCCGTCCCTCACCGCCGGGTCGAAGGCGTCGGCCGCGATCTTCGGGTACGGCTCCTTCTTGGCGTCGGTCTGGCGCGGCGACACCTTTCCGTCGCCCCACACCGGAAGCTCGCGCGAGGCCATCTCGTGCAGGGTGACGGCAAGGGCGTACCGCTCGGCGTGGCTGTCGTACACCGAGCGCTCGGTGAGGGTGCCGATGAAAGGGTCCAGATAGCCGTCCGTCCCGGCTCCGGTCTCCTGGACGGGGTAGCCGGCCAGGGAGAAGTCGATCAGCACCAGCTCACGGGTGCGGTTCGGGCGGATGCGGATCGCGATGTTGTCGGGCTTGATGTCGCGGTGCCACACCCCCTCGCCCTCGAGGAAGTCCACGGCGCCGAACAGGTAGTCGCCGTACGCCTCGAGCTGGTCCACGGACAGGCGGCCGAACTCCCGGAGCTGCCGGGCCACGGTTTCCTCGCGGCGCCTGCTCTTCCGCTCGCCGGGCGCGGGGGGCTCGCCGTCGGCCTCGCGCTCATCACCGACGTACTCCATGACGAGGACCGTGCGGCCGCCGATGCGCTGCGGCTCCGGCTCGATGAGACGGATGATGCGTGAATCGGGGCGCAGCCGTCCCATCACCTCGGCCTCGCGGGCCAGCATCTCGCCACGGCTGTCGGAGATGGCGACCTTCAGCACCGCCAGGGTCTTCGAGAAGCGCACGTCCGGGCCCGCAGCCAGGTCCCGGACGAGGAACGCGCGACTGGTGGACCCGGTGCCGAGGCGGCGCCGGACCTCCCAGCGGCCGGCCAGCACGTCGCCCGCGACCGCTTCCAGGGGGTCCTTCTCGGGCGCGGCCGGCCGTATGGGCTCCGCGGGGGCGGGCTCGGTCAGGACCGACTCGACGACCTCGAGCATCTCCAGGAAGTCGTCGACCGAGTCCAGGCGGTCGTTGACGTGGTAGGCGGTGGCCGCCTGGACCAGCTCGTCGATGTACTCCGACAGCCCGTCCACCACCGCGCTGGGGCGCAGCCCCTCGCCCGCCTCATAGCGGGCCAGCAGCTCGGCCTGGCTGGCGGCCGGGGCCTTGCCGGTGGCCAGTAGGTAGGTGAGGACGCCGAGCCCGTAGATGTCCAGTGCGACGGGGTCGGCCTTCAGCGCGGTCAGTTCCGGGGCGAGGTACGGATCCGCGCCTTCCGCGAGGTGGGCGCCCGCACGGGAGAGTGTGGTGGGCGCGAAGCGCTCGCCGCCGCTCGGCGCGCCGGTCCCCGGGCCGCGCTGGACGGCGACCTGCCAGTCCGAGATCTGCAAGTACGGGCTGAGCCAGCCGGCCTCCTCACCGTCCGTGCCCGCCGCGCGCCCCCGGGGGCGGGGCAGTACGTGGATGGCGCGGGCGGCGAGGGTGCGGTGGTAGATCCGCCGGCCGTGTGCGGAACGCACGGTCTCGGCCAGTTGCCGAACCAGGGCCATGCGGCTCAGGATGTCCAGCTTCTCGCCGTACTGCGCCAGATACTCATCCAGGCGCAGGGTGCGCGGATCGAAGTCGAAGATCAGCGCCGGCCCGGCCGAGTGCCCGGAGGGGTCGTACTGCTTCAGCTGTACGACACCGGGGTGCCGGAAGCGCCGCAGCACGGCGGCCTCGCGCCGCGCCGCGCGCTCCACGGAGGCCCGCAGCTCGGCGTCCGAACCGCGCTCGCGCAGATAGACGCGGATGCGGGCGGCCTCCGGCAGCTCGCTGTGCCGGGCCAGATAGTCGGCCCAGGTCGGGCCGGAGTCGAAGGACTTGCGGTGCAGCAGATAGGGGCCGACCTTGTACTCGGCGTCACTGCGCGCGATGCCCACCCGCTCCAGGGCGGACGCGATGCGGCGCGACCGCGTCCTGTCGATCCGCCGGCGCTCCTCGCGCGGGGGCTCGGCCAGCATCTGCGCCAGTTGGTGGACGGTGTAGAGGCCGTGCTGGTCGTGGGCGGGCAGTCGGTTCCGGAGCGAGGAGTCGGTGAAGCACACGGCCTCCGACACGTACACCCGCTCGCCCTCCTGGGCCAGAAGCCCGGCGAGTTCCTTGGCCTTCTTGTTCGCCAGGTGGAGCGGGTTGCCATGGGTGATCTGCCGTCCGCTGGGCTGGGTCTGCAGCCAGGTGCCGTTACGGGCCTCGACGGAGCCGTGCCAGTCCTTCAGCTCGATCAGGTACACGCCGCCGGGGGCGACGACGAGCAGGTCCACTTCCCGCACGTGGCCGCTGTGCGCGGTGAAGGTGAAGTTCGACCAGGCACGCCACGGATCGTTGTCGGGGAGCTTCTCGCGGATGGCCTCCAGCCCGCGGCGCTCGTGCTGGAACTCGGATTCGGTGACCGTGACCCACCGGCCGTCCCGCATGCGCCATCCCCGCTTCGCGTCGATCTGTACTGATTGGGGCTGCTCGGCAGCAATATTCCCGGCTCAGATCGTATCGGGTACCGGAGCTGGGTTCGGAGGCTTCGTGGCATGGGGGGCTGGGCCGGTTCCATTTCGGGGAGCGGTGGGGCATCGGATCGCCGAAGGCCGAGACGTATGGGGTTGCTCGTCCCGTTCGTGGCGGTATCTCGCTGGCGCGCTTTCGGTGGTGACTCAAAGATGTTTGGATCGCACGCACAGTGGTCGCACGGGCGGTGGGAGAAGCGGGGGCGTGTGCATGACGGGGATCAAGCAGCCGTATCCGGTGGCGGAGCTGCTCGCAGCGGTTCGCGCGGAGATCCGGGCCGAGCGGCGCGGCGACGGCAACGACGCGCAGAAGGTGTCCCTCTCCAGTGGTCGGCCTGTCTCGTCCTCCGCGGGGCGATTCGAATACATCTTCACGTGCAGGCGGTGGAACGAGTCGCTCGACGGTACGTCCGTGCTTGTGAGGGCCGCCCGCTCCCGCGGCCCCTGGGCGACGGCGGAAGTGTCCCGTATGCCTGACGGCAAAGTGCGGCTCATCGCCACCGAGGCCCTGGGGAAGCCCGTGCCCAACGTCCAGATCCGGCAGGACGACACGGCCGGCCTGACCTTGGTGGCCGAGCGACTCGAAGCGGTGGGGCAGGCCGACAGCCCGGTGCGCGTGGAGAGTGCCGGCTGGATCATCGGGCAGGGCAACCCTGTCGTCGTCCGGGAAACCGATGCGGCCCGTTGGGTGTCCAACTGGCAGGGCCTGAAGCTCAACCCCCGCCAGCGGCTCGCCGTCGAGCAGGCCCTCGCGAGTCAGATTCTCTTCCTTTGGGGACCGCCCGGCACGGGAAAGACCGATGTCGTCGGGCACATCGTGGAGGGCTGTTTCCGGCAGGGGCACACCATCTTGTTCCTGGCACCGACGAAGGTCGCCGTCGACCAGGCGCTGGAGCGTATGTGCGATCTCCTCAAAGCGCAGGACGGCTTCGCGGAAGGGCTGGTGCAACGCGCGGGGGACATCGAAGTGCCGTCCCTGCGTGACCGGTACGGCGAATTCGTCGACACCGCCCAGATCACCGCCCGGATCGCCGTTCAGCTGGATGAGGGCCTCACCCAGGCGACAGAGGCGTTGAAGACCGTGCGGACCGCGATCGCCCTGCATGACGACGTCCAGTCCTTGGAGCAGGCGCTCGCGGCGGCCCGTACGGCTCGCTCCGCGGCCGTGACATCGAAGGAGGCTGCCGGAAAGGACGGGCTGCGAGCTGAAGCCGACGCGGCGCGGCTCCGCCTCAAGATCGGCCAATTGGGGGCCCCGAGCGGACTGTTCGCAAAGCGGAAGGAAGCCCAGCTCGCCACCCTGCGCGGCGAACTCGCCCAGGCTGAGGCGTCGGCCCGGAGCGCCGCCACGCAGGTCGCGGACGCGGAACAAGAGGCGGGGCAGGCAGCGGCGGCCATTGGTGAGCTGACCGGGCAGCTGGCCGGCGCTCGGGCCAGGCTGGCCGGGGTGGCGGCGCGCCCGGTGCTCTCCCGGCAGGCCGAAGCCCTGCAGAAGCAGATCGACGACCTCGACCAGCAGCGCAGGAAGATCCACGACACCGTGCGTTCGCGGTGCCGTGTGATGGGTGCCACCGTCGCCAAGGCGGTCCAGTCGCGGAAGCTTCTGGATCGTGTGGATGTCGTCGTCATCGACGAAGCGGGAATGGTCGATCTTCCTTCCGCCTGGCTCGCCGCCGGCCTGGCGGGTAAGCGCGTCGTCGTCGCCGGAGACTTCCGGCAACTGCCCGCCGTGACCAAGGGGGAGGGCGACCAGAAGGCGACGGAGCAGGAGCGCGCGCACTCCCGGCAATGGGCGGCCCGCGACGCCTTCCACGCGGCCGGTCTCGTGACCGCGTCCGGGGCGGTCTGCCAGGATCCGCGGCTTGTCGCTCTGGACACGCAGTACCGCATGCGCGAGCCGATCTGTGCCCTGGTGAACGTCGTCGCCTATCCGGACGCGCCCCTCGCCACGGGTCGTGACGACCGCAGCCGCATCCCCTTCAACCCGCTTGTCGACGCGCCCGTCATCCTCGTCGACACCTCCAAACAGCGCATCCCCGGCCCCGACCACAAGGCCAACACGGTGAACGAGGCCGTCGTGCACGAACTCGTACGCGGACTTCAGTACGAGGGGGTGCTCCCGGGCCGGAAGTGGGAGAACGTCGCGCCGGGCGAGCGCGCGACCGACAGGCTGGGCGTCATCGCTCCCTACCGGGCGCAGGTCCAGGCCCTGCGGGGCAGCCTCAAGTACCGGTTCGGTGAGGAGTACGAGGGGCTGGTCGACACCGTCCACCGGTTCCAGGGCAGCCAGCGCCCGATCGTCGTACTCGACACCGCGGTCGGCGCGGGCAGGGACCCGGGCTTCTTCTACCGAGGGACGGGCCTGTCATCCCATACGTGCCGTCTTCTCAATGTCGCCCTCAGCCGGGCCCAGGACCATCTGATCGTGGTGGCCGACGTCGACCACCTGCGGCAGCACCTCGCACCGCACAGCGAGGCCCGGGCCATGCTCGACCACCTGGAAAGTCACGCGCAGCTGATGTCGGCCGATCAGCTCGTGCCCACAAGGGACGCCGCCCAGCTCTCCGCCCTGTCCGAGGAGGAACTGGCACGGCCCGCCTTCTTTCCGGCGGACGAGGTGTACCAGGCGGTGGAATGGGACATCACACGCGCGGTCAGGAGCATCGAGCTGTACTGTCCGTTTCTCGATCCGCAGCCGGTCCGTAAATGGTCGGCTCTGCTGGGACAGCGCGTCGCTGAGGGCGTCAAGGTCGTCGTGTACACAAGGGCCGCCGAAGAGCAGCGGGAGGAAGCCGCCGCTCAGCGTCATCAGCAGCGGATCGACCAGCTCAGGGCGGTGGGCTGTGAGGTGGACTTCCGGGAGCGCATGCACGAGAAGGTCCTCATCCTCGACGGCTCGGTGCTCTGGCACGGGTCGCTCAACCTGCTCGCCAACACCGGCCCGACGGATCTGATGATGCGGTTCACAGACCCCACGTCATGCGAGCGGGTCAGCAGGGTCATCGAGCGTGCCCGCAAGGACCGCGCGGCGTGGAACCCGCGCGCAGCGGGCGGCCACAGCGGCAGGGAGCGCGGCGCGGCCGAGCCCGCGACACCCTCGCCAAGCGGAATCTCGCCCGGCGATGTCGTCGACGGACGTCTCTATCTCCAGGTCTCCTACGAAGAGAAGGACGAGGCGAAAAAGGAGCTTCGCGCCAGATGGGACGCGCGGAACCGCTTGTGGTATGTCGACGCGACACGCGTCAGCCGTCACCAGGCGAGCCGGTGGCTCCCCTGAATCCGCCCGCCGGGGAAGAAACCGGCCGTGTGGCAGGACAGAGCGCATCACCTTCATATCGCATGTGCATCGAGGCCACCGTTTGCGCCATGTCGTGCCTCCTGGGCTGGTAGGTACGGTATGAGGGGGGCTTCTCGGCGGCGGAATGCCCCCATGTGTGCGTTCCTGCCTCTGGAGGTACCGCCCGTATGACATACCGGCATGCGACCGGCGCTGGATATCCCGCGATCAGCGGTCCGGGTCTCAACCGGTTGAGGACCGTTCTGGACAGCTGGCGCGGTTCCCTGCTCGACATGGGCGGACGCAACAGGCTGCTCAACTTCCGTCACACCGGGACGGCCACGCTGGAGATCACCTCCCCCGATGCCGCCGCGGTCCTGGCCGGACTGACGAAAGGCTGGTCCTTCGCTCCCATCGAGGACAGCCATGAGGATGATGAGCCGTTACGGGACGGCCTCTCCCCCTCTGAAAAACCGGGGCCGACGCCCGCGGCCTCGGGACTCGTCACCCACAAGACCCGGCAGTCGGCCCTGGACGCGGCGCTCCGTCGGCTTCGCCGCAGCTCAGGCCAGATGTACAACGACTACGGCCTGTGGGTGCTGTGGCTCGGTGTCGGCATGCTCGACTGGCGGGAAGTCGGCGCTCACGAGAGCAGCTCGGCTCCGCTGTTGCTCGTCCCGGTCGAGCTGCGCCGCGACGGACAAGGCAACATACGGCTGCGTGCCGCCGAATCCCAGGAGCGCATGCACAATCGGGCGCTTGAGGTGAAGCTGGACCAGCTCGGCGTCGACTGGTCGCCGGTGCTGGACGCCGATGTGGCCGACCACGCCGCCGTACTCGCCGCCGCCCGAGCGATCGCAGCGCGGCGGAGCGGCTGGTCGGTCGGCGAGCGGGTGGTCCTCGGACTCTTCTCCTCGTACAAGGAGGCCATGTACCAGGACCTCCGCCAGAACGAGGAGCGCATCCTGGCGCACCCCCTGGTACGGGCTGTCGCCCTCGGCCCCGACTCCGAACTCCCGTCCGACGCGGTCTCCTTCGACCCTCCCGAGCTGGACCGCATCGACGAGATCCAGCTACCCGAGCAGACCCCGCTCGTACTCGACGCCGACGCTTCCCAGCGGCAGTGCATCGCGGCCGCGCTGGACGGCCACTCGTTCGTGATGAACGGCCCTCCCGGGACGGGGAAGAGCCAGACGATCACCAATATGATCGCCGCTCTCATGCATGCGGGCCGCAGTGTCCTCTTCGTCAGCGAGAAGGCCGCGGCCCTCGACGTCGTACGCAATCGGCTGCGTGGCGTCGGCCTCGGGGATTTCGTCCTGGCTCTGCACAGCGGCGATACCACCAAGAAGGCCGTGGCCACGGAACTCGCCCGGGTACTCACGACCGCGGCGCGAGTGAGCGGAGCCGCGGAGCACGAGCTGGAACGGGCGCGTCGGCTGCGCGAGGACCTGTCCCGCTACGCGGCGGCGATGAACCAGCCGCGCGAGCCCCTGGACCGCACCCTGCACGATGTGCTGGGCCGCCTGGTGCTGCTCGAACAGGCCGGCACTCCGCGGTTCACCCTGCGGGCGGACAATCGAAAAGCGGTCCATGCCCTCAGCGCCGGGGTGCTGCAGGACATCATCGCCGCCGCCGAGGCCATCAGCCGGGCCTGGCGGCCGGCCGCCGAGGGGGAGTCGTACGCGTGGCGCGGACTCGTCGGCTCCGCGGGTTCCTCGGCCCTCACAGCGGCATCGGAGGCGGCGGAAGCGCTGGACGCGCTGCGCACGGCTGCGGAGCGCAGGCCCTTCGCGGCCGGGACTCCCGAGCCCCGCACGGTGCATGACGTCCGGCAGACCGTGCGCTCCCTCCGCGACGGACTGCCGGACCGGGCGCCGGTACCGGAAGTCGCTCTCCCCGAGGACGTCTCGGGCGTTCTCGCACAGCTCGCCGACAGCCTCGGCGCGCGCAAGCCGGATACGGCCGGAGCCGCCTTCGCACTGCTGGAACTGACGGATCTGGCCTCCACCGCCCACCGCCCGCCCAGCGGATGGTTCGACCAGGACACTCTGCGCCGGGCCCACCACGCGGCTGGGGAGTTGCGTGGCGCGTTGTCCGCGCTGGCAGAGGCACGCAGTGCGGCCGAGGACGTCTTCGGCGACCGCCTTCTCGACGTGGACGATCTCCCTGCTCTGGTGCGGCGCTTCACAGCGACGCGCGGGATCACCAAGGGCCGGTTCTCCGCGCAGCACAAGGCGGACCGCGAGGCCGTCGCCGCCCTCACGCGGGACGGCGTATGGAACAGGAAGCGGACGGGGCGGCTCGACCAGGCTGTGGCGTGGCATCAAGCCCATGCCCAGGTCACGCGGCTCGCCGATCGGTACGGCGAGCTGCTGGGCCGGTACACGCCCCGCACCGGGGGCGACCTCGTCGCCCTCGATCAGGCATTGGCCACTGCGGATCGCGTCGCCGCACTGTCGGGAGGAGTCGAGCGGCCGGAGCTGCTGATCGCCCACCTGGCTGACGGCGGACACTCCGATGAGGATCTCGGCGGCAACCCTTTCCCCACGCTGCTGGCGCGCAGCGCCCGGGACACGCTGGGTGACTGGTGTAACGCCGCCGCCCAGCGCGTCGAGCGCTGGACCGAGGCCGCGAACGCGCTTCTCGCTCTCTTCGACGACGCGCGGCGGGCACAGCTGTTCCCGGCGCTCCTGGGCACGCTCGACCAGGCCCACCAGGTGGTGGCCACTCTCCTCGCCGACCCGCAGGGCCCGGAGGAATGGCAGGCGTACCGGGGCGGGTTGACCGTACTGGCACGGCACGGAGCCGGGGACCTGGTGTCCCGTGCCGCGGAACGCGCTATCTGCGCGGAACAGTTCCCCGCCGCCGTGGAGTACGCCGTCCTCAAGTCCTGGGCCGACGGCCACCTCGACACCGACGAACGACTGCGTACGACCCGGTCGGCCGACCTCGACGCCCGGGTCGCGAAATTCCAGGAAGCCGACCGGCGGTTGCTTGAGGCGGCGGGCGGCGCCGTGATCGAGGCATGCAACAAGCGCAGACCGCGGAGTTTCCAGTCAGGGGCGGGCAAGCTGATCGTCCGGCAGGCGCAACTCAAACGGAAGCACATGCCCGTACGCGAGTTGCTCAGCCGCACGCGGGAAGTGGTGCGCAGCATCAAGCCGTGCTTCATGATGAGCCCACTGACGGTCAGCCAGTTCCTTCCCGCCGACTACCACTTCGACGTGGTCATCTTCGATGAGGCGTCCCAGGTCCGCCCCGCCGACGCGATCAACTGTATCTATCGGGCCGGATCGCTGGTCGTCGCGGGTGACGAGAGGCAGCTGCCGCCCACCTCCTTCTTCGACTCGGCCGTCGAGGACGACAGCGACGAGTACGACGAGGACGTACCGGAGTCCTTCGAGTCCCTGCTCGATGCCTGTAAAGCCGGCGCGTTGAACGTCCTCCCGCTGCGCTGGCACTACCGCAGCCGTCACGAGGATCTGATCACCTTCAGCAACCGGGAGTTCTACCGGAACTCCATGGTGACCTTCCCCGGGGCGACGGAGCACGGCAACCACGTCGGCGTGGCGTTCTACCACGCGGAAGGTGGTACGTACGACCGGGGCGGCCGGCGTGACAACCCCGTCGAGGCGGAGCTGGTCGCACAGCGGGTCATCCACCATTTCGACACCCGGCCCGACCGCACTCTCGGTGTCGTCGCACTCTCCCAGGCGCAGGCGTCGGCCATCGATCTCGCGGTCCAGCAAGCACGCCTGTCCCGCCCGGACCTCGACGACCGGTTCACCGAGGATCGGCTCGACGGCTTCTTCGTCAAGAACCTCGAATCGGTGCAGGGCGACGAGCGCGACGTCGTGATCATGTCGGTGGGGTATGGCCCCGATGAGCACGGCAAGCTCACCCAGCACTTCGGTCCCATCAACAAGGGTGGAGGCTGGCGCCGCCTCAATGTGGCCGTCACCCGCGCCCGCTATCGCATGGAGGTCGTCGCCTCGTTCCACGGCGACATGCTGGGCGACAGCCAGAACGAGAGCGTCCAGTACCTCAAGCGCTACCTCCAATACGCGAAGGACGGCCCGTCCGTCCTCGCCCAGGACGTGGTGCAGCCGGACGATGCGGCACCCGAGAGCCCCTTCGAGGAGTCGGTACTCAACGTGCTGCGCGACTGGGGCTACGACGTGCAGCCGCAGGTCGGCGTCGCCGGCTTCCGTATCGACATGGGCCTGCGGCATCCGGACGCCCCCGGTTCGTACGCCTTGGGCATCGAGTGCGACGGGGCGATGTACCACTCGTCCAAGGCGGCCCGGGACCGGGACCGGCTGCGCGAAGAGGTCCTCAGGGGGCTGGGCTGGAAGCTCCACCGCATCTGGGGCACGGACTGGTACCGGGGGAGGGCCGCGGCTGAGCAGCGACTGCGGGAAGCGGTCGAGCAGGCGGTCGCGGCGGATCCGCTGATGGCGTCGGTGCGAGAGCAGGCGTCGGCTCCGGCTGCCGGCGCCGGGCTGTCGGGCGAGTCGCCAGGAGAGCCGGGACGCCTGGCGGTCGAGCACGAGCGGGTGCCGGTCGACACCGAGCCGGACCGGCCCTGGAGCGCCTCGTACGAAGTGCCCGAGCTGTATGTGACGCCCTCCGCCGAACTCCACACCCCCGAGGCCCGGCCCGCACTCCGCAGGCTCCTGACCCGGGCCGTGGAGACCGAGGGGCCCATCCACGAGGAGCTGTTGGTGCAGCGTGCCCGCGAGGCATGGGGCGTGGCCAAGGCAGGCCCCCGGATCCGGGAGAACATCCGGCAGGTGGTGCGCGGCCTCAAGCGGTCCGGCACCGTCAGCATGAGCGGTGACTTCATCGACCTGGCCGGACGGGCGGACCTCAGGGCCCGCCATCCGGCTGCCGACGACACGCCGCGCAAGGTCATGCACATAGCCCCCGCGGAGCGACGACTGGCCCTGCGGGAACTCGCGGCGGAGAGCCCAGGTGTGACCGCCGAGGAGCTGATGCGCCTTGCTTGCGACTTCTTCGGCTGGAAGCGGCTGGGTCCGGACATTCGCGCCGCTCTGCAGGCGGATGTCGCCGAGCTGTACGCACAGGGCGTGTTCGTGGGCGCGGAAGGGCGCATCACCGTGGTGGAGTGAAGCGGACTTCCGCCGCAGGGGTATGGGGCAGGGCAGCGGCTGTCGCACGTTGCCCTGCCGCCAAGGAGCCATGCGCCCACCGATCGCCGAGGAGTCCAGCTGTCCGGCAGCACCGGACAGCGACGACAGTCAGCCCCCCGCCCGCCGAGCCGCCGCGTCACACGGAGGCGGGGACGCGGTCCTCGGACTGGATGAGCTCGCGCAGTTTGTCCCGGGTCTCGGCGTCCGTGGAATAGACGACCGTGCCCTTCATACCCCGGGTCAGCAGCACCTTGTACGTGTTGCGGATCAGCCGCGCCACATCTTCATCCGGGGTGGACTTCTTGAACACCGGGTCCTTTGACGCCGACCGGTCGACCACCCAGCGGTCACCGCGCCACACCAGATCCGGACCTAGGATGACGCCGCTCCAGTCGTACTCGAATCCCTGCGCCGTGTACACGCAGCCAACCTGACCGAACCCCGCCGGGTCGGTGGCCCACAGGGCGGACGGGGGTGCGCCCGCCACTCCCCGCTCACCGAAGACGTTCCACGGCCGTGCCCAGTCGCCGATCACCACATCCGCCGGAAGTGCCTCACCTGGGGCGATTTTGGTGGTCCACTTCCAGCAGTAGCCGGCGGACATCCGCGCGCTGTACCCCTGTGCACGTCGGCCATCGAGGTACGCCTCCATGTCCTGAGGGGTCTCAGCCACCAAGAGCTCCATCTTGGCGTCCGGTTCCCAGTGGATGGGTCCGCCGTCCTTCAGCCCCAGCAGTCGCTCGACCCACCGCAGATAGGCGTCGCTGCCGCCACAGCGGAACTGGCCGTTGAGATCCACCCTGGTCACGCGCAGCCCCTTGGCGGTCGCCGCGTCCTCGATCTCGTGAAGCGATCCCATTTCGCCAGGTCGGACGACCTGATGCTCGTCGAGGAGGAAGACCGGAACACGCGCGGCGTCGATCAACTCTTCGACCTGGGGCTTGCCGGTGCGGTTGGCCGCGGGCGTGTAACGGTTGGCGGACGTCTCGCGCATGCGATGCGCTTCATCGCAGATGAGCACGTCTAGACCGTTGCGCTCGGCAGTCATGAAACTGTTGAAGTACTTGAAGAGGTCCTGCACTTCGCGCTTTCGGGTCCCCGCGACCTTACGCATGGTCTTGGTGAAGGAAGCTGACCCCGTGGCGTGCAGCGCGGACCGTCCCTGGCGGTAGAGCTCGCCGAGAAGGGACAGGGCGATGACGCTTTTCCCGCTGCCGGGTCCACCGGTGATGACGATGACTTCCTTGTTGTCCGCCTGCCGGGCGTTCCGCACGGCCTTCAGCACCAACTCGTACGCCACCTTCTGCTCGCTGAGCAACGTGAACTGTTCCCGATTCCGGATCTCGTCGGCTGCGACAGCGATGAGTTGGGTGGACGGCTTGATCTGCCCCGCCTGGAGCGCGTCAGCCATCGACGCACCGGACTGCGGCGCCAGCTGTTCCTGGAGGAACGTGATGAACTCACCGCGCCTGTCACCGGTGAAGAACCGACCGCGCGGACTCTGCCCGGCGACGTCCAGTGCGCCGGCTCCGAAGTCCGTCGCGTTGTGGAGGTACGCGGCGCCGGTGATCCGGTGCTCGTGCCCGTCCAGCGCGCCGTTGAACTTCGCCAGGTACTCGCAGTACCCCCGGACCTGCTCGATCGGGTTCAGTAGCTGACGGCCCCGTATCCCCACCACCTGGCACAGGTTGGGCGCTTCCTCGTCCGGGTGAGCCTCGCTCCACTGCTTCAGCTCGATGACCACGTAAGAAGGTTCGCCGGTCTTCGGATGTACACCGGCGAGTATGGCGTCGGCCCGCTGACTGGTGAGCGGCAGCGAGTACTCCAGCATCACCTCGACCTCGCCGAGGCCCGCATCCAGTACCGCGTTCACGAGGGCCGGGATGGAGTGCTCCCATGAGCGCATCTCGCTCTTGCTGGGCTTGTACCCATGGACGTGCACGAACCGGTCCGCCAGGCGGAAGTACAACCCCCCGGAAAGGATCTCGGCGGCGATCGAGGCGGCGGACTCGCGGATCAACAAGGAAGGCCCCCAGGCAGCACGGAGTTGCTGGAGCGGGTAGGGGCATGTCCTTCGACTTCCCGATGGGTGGATCCCATCAAGAGCGGAAGCCCGGCGGGCCGCGTGAATTCGATGTCAACTCTAGCTCGGCCAAGTGCGGTGCTTTCTGCCGATTGGGTACGAGGGGCGGTGCTCGATGAAGGAGTGGTGTCGGCGAGGCGACGAG
Organism: Streptomyces sparsogenes subsp. cuspidosporus; assembly: GCF_039532705.1. Classification (NCBI taxonomy): domain Bacteria; kingdom Bacillati; phylum Actinomycetota; class Actinomycetes; order Kitasatosporales; family Streptomycetaceae; genus Streptomyces; species Streptomyces sparsogenes. Next base: position 92,081 of record NZ_BAAASD010000010.1, read on the forward strand.
GCGGCGCGGCAACTCCTGTCTGGAGGTTGTGCCTGTGCCATGCACTGTTGAACAGAGAGCGTCAGGACGGGGCGTGCGGCAGTACTGTCCGGAGGTACTGCCGGGTCGCGGCGTCGTCGGAGTAGAGACGTGTGCCGCGCACTCCGCGTGTGGCGAGGACGCGGTAGGTGTTCAGCGCGTAGGGCAGGTACTCCTGAGGGGTGAGGCTTCTGAGAGCCGGATCGTGGCTTTCCTCTGGACGCGCCTGCCACCCGTGGGCGGTCCGGGTGATGTCCTTGCCGAGGATGACCGCGCTGTAGTCGTATTCCATCCCCTGGGCGGTGTAGACGCATCCGACCTGGTGCTGCCCGCCCTCGTCGGTGGCCCAGAACGCGCGGCCGGGCACCCCTTCTCCCGCGATGAGCCGGTCGGCCTTGGAGTTCCAAGGACGCGCCCACCGGTGATCTCCCGAAGCGTCGCTCCAGGAAAGGGACACCTCAGGCGACAAAGGGGGTTCGGGCGAGGAGTCCCAGGGCCAGCAGTACCCCGCGGTGATGCGAGCGCTGTGTTCCCGGCGGATGTGACCGGCGACCCATTTCTCGAGCTGTACGGGACTGTCGGCCAAGGCCAGGTCGTAGTCGGCACCAGCCCACCGCGGTGGACGTCCTCCTGGAGAGAAAAGGGCATCCAGCCAGTCCATGTAAGCCCGGGAACCGCTGCACCGGAACTGGGTCGGCAAGTCGATGCATTCGAAGCTGTGATTCATACGGGCAGCCATGCGCCGCAGCTCGTCCACGGTGGTGCCCTCGCCGGGGCGGACGATCTGGTCTTCGTCGAGGAAGAGAACGAGAACGGCGCAGTTCTCCAGCAGCTTGGCCAAAGCATCAGGGAACTCGGCCCTGCGCCAGGTGCGGCCGGTGCGCGCCCGATGTGCTTCATCAAGCAGTACGACGCTCCTGTCCTTGTCCAGGACGCGCGGAAGGCCGCTGGTCCAGGTGGCGATCAGACCCTTGGCCAATTCACCTGCGGCGCGGTTGAGCTGCTGCGTCAGTGTGGCCGAGGGGGACAGTAGCCGGGGGTTCGCCTCGGGGTGTCCGCAGAGATCGCCCAGGAGCCGTAGGGCGATGGCGGTCTTTCCGGTGCCCGGCCCGCCGGTGACAACGACGACGTGCCCGTCATGACTGCCGCGGCCGGCGCGGATGGCCTGGTAGATGAGCTGGCGCGCCTTGTCCTGTTCTCCGATGAGACGAAACGCTTCGCTGCCGGCGATGTTCGCGGCCACCTTCGCCAGAAGCTTCGGGGACGGACGGTGGCGCGCGTCCAGGAACGCGGTGATCCTCTCTGGCGCTGCCATGCGAAGGCCCGAGCAGCGGAGGCGTTCGGCGAGCACGTGCGGAGCGGCATCCAGGGAAAGGTCCTGGGCGCCGAGCACTGGGTAGCTGGCACTGGGCCCCGAGCCCAGACGCTCACGCAGGTGAGCTATCAGATCCGGAGGCGCTTCTTGGAGCAGGGCGACGCCTTCCACTTCCAGGTCCAGCTCGGCGGGGAGCCAGTCGTTGAGGTAGTTCACATAGCCGCCGACCTGACGAGCCGGGTGCAGCACCGCTCTCTCCCCGACCTGGAGCATCCCGGGCCCCGCGGCATGGGGCCGTGCGTGGGTCCACTGCTTGAGTTCGATGACCACGCTGGTCAGACCCTTGGCAGCGGCCTGGTGACCGAGCAGGAGCGCATCGATGCGTTGGCTCGTGCCGGGCAGCTCGTACTCCAGCAAGAGATGCAGGTCACCCAGCTCGGCCGCCGACAGGATCCGGAGCAGCGAGGGCCAGCTCCGCGACCAGCTGCGTTGCTCGGCTTCCCCTGGGGGACGACCATGGATCTCGGCATACGTCTCGGCGCACTCGGCCACGAAGGCCGGATCGGCCACTCGCGCGGCCGCCTCGGTCACCGTTCCTCCGAAAATATGCATGCCGACGATCTATAGCAGGCCCCTCCGTAGGGCGGCCACGCCAAGATCTCAGCCATCACACGCTGCTTCCGGTCACCCGTGCGATGGCCTCAGGAAACTCGCTGGTGACTGGGGCTGACGTCCTGAACGGCTTGTCCGCCGGACCTGACCCTCGGTCGGCAAGCAGTGGACCGAGTCGGGGCAGACCCGCCATGTCCGCGGTGTCGGGGCGGGTGCCCCCCCCTGCGGCACCGACTGCGACGATGCGCGGAGACCTGGCGATCCAGTGTGGAGCGGCCTTGTCATATCTTCCTACTAATCTTCCTGGCATGGGACTTGGGGATGTGACGCGTGCAGGAGTGCTGGCGGCTGTCAAGGAGTGTCAGTACTTGGGGCGCGAGAATTTTCGCCGCAGCCACGGCTTTGGCCGGGCCAAGACCTACGAGCTTGTCCTGGACGGAGTCCGCTATGACTCGAAGGCCATCGCGGGTGTAGCGCACCTGTACTCGGTCGGCAGCCCGCTGTCGGCTGGTGACTTCAGCGGTGGCGCTCGAACAGTGGCACATCGTCTGCGTGCACTCGGCTTCACCGTGGAGGACGGCACTGCCGGCGAGGACGGGCCGCGGCAGGCAGCAGCACAGTTGGTCCTCCAGCCCCGTGGCGGAGCTCGGCATCGCGGGCGGCAAAATTTTGTCAAATCAGTACGGCGAGGCGTTGAGATAGCAACACTTGAGGATGCGCTTGGGGAGCAGGCGGATGTGCTTGCCGCGTTGTACCCGGACGGAATCGCTCGGCTGTGGGGAGCCACTCCCACCCAGCAGGCCAACAACGAGAAGGTGAAGGCCTTGCGGAACCGGCGCGTTGGCGACGACGTGCTGTTCTATACAGAGAACCATTTCATCGCCCGCGCCCGCATCATCCACCTGTTCGACAGTGCGCAGGTGGCACAAGCGGTCTGGGGGATCGACGAAGGCAATGCCACCTGGGAACACATCATGGCGCTGGGGGACGTAGAGGAATTCTCCACCCCCGTTCTCGCGGCGCCGATACTACGGATCCTGAATGTGCGAGCGCCCTTGCGGAGCCTCACCCTGCGCTCCGCAGAGGACTACCGCCGCGTTGTCGATCAGCTCCCGGAGAGGCGTCAATCGCTGCTTTCCGCACCTTCGGTAACACCCCCTGCCGCCTCTTATCCGCGACTGACTGCTGGAGATTTGCTGGACCGGATTGGCTCCCTCAACACTCATCGGCATCCGAAGCACCGTGCCCCCAGCCGTCACCAGCCATTGGCTCTGTTGTGGGCGATTTCTCGGATCGCCGCGGGTAAGCCGCGCCTGGCGCCGTGGGCACAGTTCAGCACGGAGGTCCGCCCGCTTCTGGCCGAGTTCGGCCTACCCAACTCAAAGATCACGCCCGAGTATCCCTTCTGGCATCTACAGGGAAACGACCTGTGGGAGGTGCACGGGATTCCGAGTGAGGCCGGTCCCATGCCGCAAGTCGGGGTTTTTAACGCGGTGCAACCCGTGGCAGGCCTGACATATGAGACCGCCGAACTGCTGCAGAACCCTTTGGTCCGCCTGCAGGCTGTGGTCAAGCTGTGCAGCACCTACCTCGACGGTGTCGATCAGAGGGTGTTGCTCAGCAAGGTCGGTCTCGCGGGGTATGCGACAGCCGACGGTCTCCTCGATGGCGTCGGGGACGATCACAGCGAAGAGCTCCCCGACGAGGAGAGGGCACCCGGCGCAACTGCCCGGAGGGATGTCACTACCTCACGACTGGTCCGCGATTCCGCCCTAGCGAAAAAGGTCAAGGAGCTGCACGATCACTCTTGCCAGGTATGTGGCACCCGCCTGCAGTACAAGGGCAGGCCATATAGCCAGGCCTCTCACATCCGTGGCCTCGGCTCTCCGCATGACGGCCCGGACGAGCTGCCGAACCTGCTGTGCCTGTGCCCCAACCATCACGTCCTCTTCGACGGACTGGAGATCTACATCGACGCTGACGGTGTCGTGAGGCAGACCCAGGGAGACGAGTCGCTGGGGCTCCTTCGCCGACACGCTGGCCACCGGATCGATGAAACGTATCTGCGCTATCACCGGACTCTGTGTGAGCTCACCAAGCTGGCCGGAGAGTGAAAGCTCACGTACGACCTTCCCGCAGAGTTAGATTTGTCCGCCAGTACGCGGCAACCAGCAGCACCCGGTCCTCCCCCGTCGGCCCCCAGGGTTGGTCCCTGCCGGCCGGATCCGCATCCTCACGCCGCAGTGCGGTGAACGGCTTTCCGAACTGCCGCGGGCTCAGCCCCGTGAACGGGTCACCGGGAGGGCTCCGACGCCGTGATCACACCGTCCACGACGAGATCGTCTCACCGGCGGGGCCCAGGTCAGGAGCCGCGGCGGCCCTTGGACAGAACTCAATGGTCCCGTCGGCATCGTGGCGGTGAGCATCATGACCGGATTAGGAAGGGCCTGGGGGAGGAGCCGGGGCCGGAGGAGTAGAGCGGGGCGGTCTGCCGCCCTTGAAATGCCCGTAGGAATCAGGGGATTACGTGCTGTTACCGCACGTCAGAGGAGGCAAGCTTTACGAAGTGCTCCAAGGCATCTCGTGCCTGCGCACCAAGGGCGCTCAGTTCTGCCCTGTCGTCTGCTTTGTGCGTCTCGTTCGTCAGTTCATAGGCGTGGCGTGCGGCTTCGATCACTGTTGCACTGCTGGCTATGAGTTGGACGCGGAACAGCGCGTGGAGGGCGACGCCGCGAAGGCGGTATGCCTCAGTGCGAGCTTGGAGGCAGGCGGAGCTGGTCCGGTCCTCGTTCTTCCGGTGCCAGCGGTCTTGCTGCCCCCGCCTGAACTCGGTCACCGCTCCGGCAAAGTCGCTGTACACGGTCATGCGTTCTGAGCGGAGTTGCTGCTGAGCCGCGAACGCTTGGTCGCGGGCAGCTGTTCGACGTTGAAAGAGGTATGTCATGCCAACGCCGAGCAGCGTCCCCAGGACTGCGATCAAGGCTGACAGCACACCGTCCACAATGGAGCAGCACATCACAAGATCGCCTGCATGCCCAGAGGGCCGAGTTCTCGTGGGTCCACCGAAAGTAGTCCTGAGCTGCCCAGAAGCCCCTCAAGATCATTACGTGGTCATTGCATGATCACTGTCATAGGGCTGCCTTCGGCGGCATCCGGCTGTGCATACACCAAGACCCCGCATCCAGCGTCTTGGCTGATGGCGGGGTCTTGCGACACTTACACAGAAGTGCCCCCGGCAGGATTCGAACCTGCGCACACGGCTCCGGAGGCCGTTGCTCTATCCCCTGAGCTACGGGGGCGGTGTCGTTGCTGTTCGCTCCGACGGGTAGAACCCTACCAGCTCGGTGGGGGTGGTCATGAACGCTTTCCGAGGGGCGGGGGAGGCGGGGTCGCTGGCGGAGGTGAGGGTGGGGAGCGGCGGCGGTATACCGCATTCCGGGCGTGCGCGGTGGCGTCTTGCGGAAAGGTCCCCCGCACGTGGCGGAAGTGGGCAAAACCCGGACGCAGCGATGGGTGCGCGCCTACCCTTCGAGATGTGCCTGGCTTGTCCGGCCGGGTCCTTGTTGTTGATGACAACAAGGTCATCCGGCAGCTGATCAGGGTCAACCTCGAGCTTGAGGGCTTCGAGGTCGTGACCGCGGCCGATGGTGCCGAGTGCCTGGAGATCGTTCACCAGGTGCGGCCCGATGTGATCACTCTGGATGTCGTGATGCCCAGACTGGATGGGCTGCATACGGCGTCCCGGTTGCGTGCTGATGCTCGAACGTGTCATGTGCCCGTCGCGATCATCAGCGCGTGTACGCAGTACGAGGTGGATAACGGCAGGGCGGCGGGGGTGGATGCGTTCCTTGCGAAGCCCTTTGATCCCGCTGCGATGGTGGACCTGGTGCGACGGTTGATGGCGCGGGCCGCCGAGGCGGCCGGTGCCGTGGCGCCCGGGGGTGCGGAGTCGGAGTCCGTGGTGGGCCCCACCGGCTGAGTCCGGAGGGTTCCCCCGAGCCTCCCGAGCCCCCAGCTCCACCTGCTGGGTTCCCCGGGGCCCACTGGCTGAGCCCCGGGGGTGGGCCTGCTTCTGTGGCGGGTCGGCTTTGGGCGGTGCTTGCCTCCCGGCTTCGGGGGCAGGGCGGCTTCGCTTCGGTGCTTGCCTCGCGGCTGCGGCTTCGCGTCCGTTCCGGCGCCTCCGCCTCCGCCCCTGCGCGCTGCCCTGCGCCTTCGCGCCGTTCCTGCTTCCGCGCGCCGCCCTGCCCCGCCGTCCGCCCTGCGAAACCCATTCGCGGGGGCGCCCCCCTCCTCCCATACGCTTGTGCCGTGACACCCGCCCAGCTCTCCCGCACCGTGCTGCAGACAGTGCGTCGTGCCGTCGAGGCCGACGAGCTGCGGCTGGCTGTGCTGCCGGAGCGGGTGAAGGTGCGGACTCCGCCGCGGGCGGGGTGTGGGGATTACGCGACGAATGTGGCGCTGCAGCTCGCCCAGGGCCTGGATGGCGGAGGGCCGGCGGTGGCGTTGCGGGTGGCTGAGGTTTTGCGGCGGCGGCTGGTGGGGGAGCCCGGGATCGCCGGGGTGGAGATCGCCGGGCCTGGGTTCTTGAACATCACCGTCGAGGCTGAGGGCCATGCCGAGCTGGTGCGGGGTGTGCTGGAGCGTGGTGAGGACTACGGGCGCTCGGACGCCTTGGCCGGGGGGCCTGCCGTGAGGCTTGCGCCCGGGCGGGATGTGCGGGCGGCTGTTGTCGGGGCTGCTGTGATTCGGCTGGTGGCTTTTTGCGGGGGTGAGGCCCTGGTCGTCGGCACCGGTGCCGCTGCCGGTGGTGAGGTCCCGGAGGGCTATCCGGTCCCGGAGGGCGACTCCGGCGAGGTCCTGGCCGTGCGGCCCGTCGAGGACGGCCCCCGCCAGGTCCTGGCTGTGCCGCCCGTCGAGGACGGCCCCCGCCAGGTCCTGGCTGTGCCGCCCGTCGAGGACGGCCCCCTCGAGGTCCTCCCCATGCGCCCCGTCGCCGTCAGCGCCCCCGAGCTGCTCGCCCGGCTCGGGATCGACGCCGCCCGTTGGGCGCTGCTGCGGCCCGCCGCGCATGATCTGCCCGATCTGGAGCCGCGTCGGCTCCTCGCCCAGCGGGAGAGCAATCCGCTCTTCCGCGTGCGGTACGCCCACGCCCGCGTACGGGCCCTGGTCAGGAATGGGCGGCAGCTGGGCGTTCACAGCAGCCCTGACGGGCCCTACCGCCATCCCGCCGAGGTTGCGCTGATCGCGACGATCGCCGACTGTCCCCGGCTCATCGAATCTGCCGCCCGCCACCGCGCTCCCGACCGGCTCGCCCGGCATCTCGAGGCTGTCGCCGACGCCTTCTTCCGCTTTCATGACGCGTGCCCGCCCCTGCCGTGCGGCGAGGAGAAACCCATGGCCGCCCACCGTTCCCGGCTGGCCCTTGCCGAGGCCGCCGGGGCGGTGCTCGCCGGTGGCCTGCATCTGCTCGGCATCAGCGCACCGGAACATCTGTGAGACACCTGAGAGAGACGCCATGAGCCGTTCCGCACACCCCGCCGGGCCCCGTTACGCCGATGTGCTGCCCGAGGGGCACTACATCGCGCCGCCCACCGATCTCAACGCGCTCGATCCGCGGGTGTGGGCCCGTACGGTCGGCCGGAACGCCGACGGGGTGGTCACCGTCGGCGGGGTGGATGTGAAGACGCTGGCCGAGGAGTTCGGGACGCCCGGGTACTTCCTCGACGAGGCCGACTTCCGGGCCCGCTGCCGGGCGTGGCGGGAGGCTTTCGGTGCGGATGCCGATGTGTTCTACGCCGGGAAGGCCTTCCTGTGCCGCGCCGTGGTGCGCTGGCTGAACGAGGAGGGGCTGAACCTGGACGTGTGCTCCGCTGGGGAGCTGGCCACGGCCCTGGCGGCCGGGATGCCGGCCGAGCGGATCGCGCTGCACGGGAACAACAAGAGCGAGGCGGAGATCCGCCGGGCCGTCGAGGCCGGGGTGGGACGGATCGTGCTGGACTCGTTCCAGGAGATCGTCCGGGTCGCGCACATCGCGGAGCGGCTGGGGAAGCGGCAGCGGGTGCAGATCCGGGTCACCGTGGGCGTCGAGGCGCACACCCATGAGTTCATCGCGACCGCGCACGAGGACCAGAAGTTCGGCATTCCGCTGGCCGGCGGGCTGGCCGCGGAGGCGGTGCGGCGGGCGCTGAAGCTGGACGGGCTCGAGCTCATCGGTGTCCACTCGCACATCGGGTCGCAGATCTTCGACACCTCCGGCTTCGAGGTGGCCGCCCACCGCGTGGTGGGGCTGCTCAGGGAGGTCCGCGACGAGCACGGCGTCGAGCTGCCCGAGATCGACCTCGGCGGCGGCCTCGGCATCGCGTACACCTCCGAGGACGACCCCCGCGAGCCGCACGAGATCGCCAAGGCGCTGCGCGACATCGTCCACCGGGAGTGCGAGAGCGCCGGGCTGGCCGTGCCGCGGCTGTCGGTGGAGCCGGGGCGGGCGATCGCCGGGCCGACGGCGTTCACGCTGTACGAGGTGGGGACGGTCAAGGAGCTGCCGGGGCTGCGGACCTACGTCAGCGTCGACGGCGGGATGTCCGACAATATTCGTACCGCCCTGTACGACGCCGAGTACTCGGTGGCGCTGGTCTCCCGCACCTCCACCGCCGAGCCGATGCTGTCCCGGGTCGTCGGCAAGCACTGCGAGTCCGGCGACATCGTCGTACGGGACGCCTTCCTGCCCGCCGACCTGGCGCCCGGGGACCTGATCGCCGTCCCCGCCACCGGGGCGTACTGCCGCTCCATGGCGAGCAACTACAACCACGCGCTCCGTCCGCCCGTCGTCTCGGTGGCGGACGGACGGGCGCGCGAGATCGTCCGGCGGGAGACGGAGGAAGATCTCCTGCGGCTTGATGTCGGTTAGCACGGCCGGCGGCCGGCCTGGTGAGCGGTCGGCTCGGCTGGCGAGAAACAAATCTCGGATACTGGACCAGGGATAGAAAGTCCCATCCAGTGCGTGAGACTGGAGCACCACCTAGATGGATGAGAAAGAGGTCGGATGATGCGTACGCGTCCGCTGAAAGTGGCGCTGCTGGGCTGTGGAGTGGTCGGCTCAGAGGTGGCGCGCATCATGACGACGCACGCGGCCGACCTCACGGCGCGCATCGGCGCCCCGGTCGAGCTGGCCGGGGTCGCCGTGCGCCGCCCCAACCGGGTGCGGGAAGGGGTGCCGGCCGAGCTGGTCACCACCGACGCCACCGCCCTGGTCAAACGCGGGGACATCGACGTGGTCGTCGAGGTCATCGGGGGCATCGAGCCCGCCCGCACGCTCATCACCACCGCCTTCGAGCACGGCGCCAGCGTGGTGTCCGCGAACAAGGCGCTGGTCGCCCAGGACGGCGCGGCGCTGCACGCGGCCGCGCAGGAGCGTGGCGCGGACCTGTACTACGAGGCGGCGGTCGCGGGCGCGATCCCGCTGGTGCGGCCGCTGCGCGAGTCCCTGGCCGGGGACACGGTCAACCGGGTCCTGGGCATCGTCAACGGCACCACCAACTTCATCCTCGACCGGATGGATACCAGCGGCGCCGGGTACAGCGAGGCGCTGGACGAGGCCACCGCGCTCGGGTACGCCGAGGCCGACCCGACCGCCGACGTGGAGGGCTTCGACGCCGCCGCGAAGGCCGCGATCCTGGCCGGGATCGCCTTCCACACCCGGGTCACCCTGGACGATGTGCACCGCGAGGGCATCACCGAGGTCACCGCCGCCGACATCGCCTCCGCCAAGCGCATGGGCTGCACGGTCAAGCTGCTGGCGATCTGCGAGCGCGCGGCGGACGGCCGGTCGGTCACCGCCCGGGTGCACCCCGCCATGATCCCGCTGAGCCATCCCCTCGCCTCCGTCCGCGAGGCGTACAACGCGGTCTTCGTCGAGGCGGAGGCCGCCGGGCGGCTGATGTTCTACGGGCCCGGGGCCGGCGGCTCGCCGACCGCCTCGGCCGTCCTCGGCGACCTGGTCGCCGCCTGCCGCAACAAGCTGGCCGGGACCACCGGGCCGGGCGAGTCCGCCTACACCCGGCTGCCCGTGAGCCCCATGGGCGATGTGATCACGCGCTACCACATCAGTCTGGACGTCGCCGACAAACCGGGTGTGCTCGCCCAGGTCGCGACGGTCTTCGCCGAGCACGGCGTGTCCATCGACACGGTCCGGCAGCAGGGCAAGGACGGTGAGGCGTCCCTCGTCGTGGTCACCCACCGGGCGAGCGACGCCGCCCTCACGGCGACCGTGGAGGCGCTGCGCCGGCTCGACACGGTCCGCGATGTCGCGAGCATCATGCGGGTCGAGGGCGAGTAGGCGCCCAGGGGACATCAGCCCAGGGGAGATCAGGGGACCAGGGGAGTAAAGGAAGATCATGAACACAATCGCCGACGCCGGGCCCGCGATGTCCGGCACCCGCCAGTGGCACGGCTGGCGGGGCATCATCGAGGAGTACCGCGACCGGCTGCCGGTCAGCGCGACGACCCCCGTCGTCACCCTGCGCGAGGGCGGCACCCCGCTCGTCCCCGCCCAGGTGCTCTCCGAGCGCACGGGCTGCGAGGTGCACCTCAAGGTCGAGGGCGCCAACCCGACCGGGTCTTTCAAGGACCGCGGCATGACGATGGCCATCAGCATGGCCAAGGAGGCCGGCGCCCAGGCCGTCATCTGCGCCTCCACCGGCAACACCTCGGCCTCCGCCGCCGCCTACGCGGTACGGGCCGGCATGGTGTGCGCCGTGCTGGTGCCGCGGGGCAAGATCGCGCTGGGCAAGATGGGCCAGGCACTGGTCCACGGCTCCAAGATCCTCCAGGTCGACGGCAACTTCGACGACTGCCTGACGCTGGCCCGCGGGCTGTCCGAGAAGTACCCGGTGGCGCTGGTCAATTCGGTCAACCCGTCGCGCATCGAGGGGCAGAAGACCGCCGCGTTCGAGATCGTCGACATGCTCGGCGACGCGCCCGACATCCATGTGCTGCCGGTCGGCAACGCGGGCAACATCACCGCCTACTGGAAGGGCTACAAGGAGTACGCGGCGAACGGCCCGCTCGGCGCGCCCGCCTCCCGTACACCCCGGATGTGGGGGTTCCAGGCGGCCGGCGCGGCGCCCATCGTGCGCGGTGAGCCGGTCAAGGACCCGAGCACCATCGCCACCGCGATCCGCATCGGCAACCCGGCCTCCTGGGTCTTCGCCGAGCAGGCGCGCGACGAGTCGCACGGCCTCATCGACGCGGTGACCGACCGTCAGATCCTGGCCGCCTACCGGCTGCTCGCCGCCCAGGAGGGCGTCTTCGTCGAGCCGGCCTCCGCGGCGAGCGTCGCGGGTCTGCTGAAGGCCGCCGAGCAGGGCCTCGTCGACCCCGGTCAGCGCATCGTGTGCACGGTGACCGGAAACGGGCTCAAGGACCCGGACTGGGCGGTGGCGGGCGCGCCGCAGCCGGTCACGGTGGCGGTGGACGCGGACGCGGCTGCCGAGCGGCTCGGGCTGGCCTGATACGCGCCTCGGGCCGGTCTGATGCCGGGTGGCCTGAGCCAGGCCGGCCTGGTCCCGGGTGGCCTCCCGGGTGGCTTGAGCCAGGGTGGCCTCATCCCGGGTGGCCTGATACGCGGCCCCGGCCGGCCCGATCCCCGGCCTCAGGGCCTTTGACGCATACGGCGCCGGGCCCCGGCGGAGACTCTCCCCGGGGCGCCCGGCGCCGCTGCTCAAGATCCACTAGAGTGTGGGCGGAGACGCCCGGGAGCGAGGAGGGCGCGCAGAACGCTCCAGTAGAGTGGTCGCGGGCGGCGAGAGGGAGCGCGACACGCACCGTGCGCCTCCCGTGCGCCCTATGTCGCCACAGAACCTTCCTTCGATAGGCTGTACTGAATCCGCCCCGACGCAGAGCAGCCGCCTCTGCGCGGCGTCGCCGTACTCCCGTCACGGCCCTCGCGGTGTTCCGTACCTCTTCGAGCAATCCCAGTCACACAAGGAGAGTCATCGAGCGATGGCCGGTCCAGCGTTCCGCGCCGCCGCCGTCCGAGTGCGCGTGCCCGCCACGAGCGCCAACCTCGGTCCCGGCTTCGACGCCCTCGGCCTGGCCCTTGGGCTCTACGACGACGTGGTGGTCCGGGTCGCCGATGCCGGTCTGCACATCGACATCGCGGGCGAGGGCGCCGAGACGCTGCCGCGCGACGAGAGCCATCTGCTCGTACGATCCCTGCGTACCGCCTTCGACCTGCTGGGCGGACAGCCGCGCGGTCTCGAGGTCGTCTGCGCCAACCGGATCCCGCACGGCCGGGGCCTGGGCTCCTCCTCGGCCGCCATCTGCGCCGGGATAGTCGCGGCCCGCGCGGTGACCATAGGCGGCGCCGAGCGGCTCGACGACGAGGCGCTGCTGGAGCTGGCCACCGAGATCGAGGGCCACCCCGACAATGTCGCCGCCTGTCTGCTCGGCGGTTTCACCCTCGCCTGGACGGACGCGGGAGCCGCCCGGGCGATCAGAATGGGCCCCTCCGATTCCATCGTTCCGGTGGTCTTCGTGCCCGGTCGGCCGGTGCTCACGGAGACCGCGCGGGGGCTGCTGCCGCGCACCGTCCCGCATGTGGACGCCGCCGCGAACGCGGGGCGGGCGGCGCTGCTGGTGGAGGCCCTGACCAGGCGTCCCGAGCTGCTGCTCGCGGCGACGGAGGACCGGCTGCACCAGGAGTACCGGGCTCCGGCGATGCCCGAGAGCGTGGCCCTGGTGAACCGACTGCGCGCGGACGGCGTCCCCGCGGTCATCTCCGGCGCGGGCCCCACGGTGCTCGCGCTGGTCGAAGACGGTGCGGCCGACAAGGTCGCACGGCTGGCGGGCGAGGGATGGGCGGCCAATCGGCTGGCTCTCGACGCCGGGGGGGCGAGCGTCCTGCCGCTCACCTGACACCGCGGACACCGCGGACGCCGGGGCGGCCCAGGCGGCCTCGGGGTCCGAAAAACTCGATAGCCGGTCTTGGAGAGGGGGAATGTTTGTTGGATCCGGTAGTGTTAATCTCAAGTCTGCACTTGATGCCTCATGCTCGGAGTGATCGCCGGGCTGGAAGGCGCAGTGCTCAGTGTCCCCATCCGGGACCACCCTTCTTCCGGGAGCCTCCCACACTGCCTGAGCAGCCTGCCTGAGCAGTACCGAGCACGCTCCGGAATCGGCGTGGCGGATCAAGGCGAAGCCATCCGTCGCGTCGGGAACCAATGAATTGATCTCTCCGCCGTACCTGGCGGACCACCGCCCCGGCCGGTCCGCACGAGAAGGACCACAGCCGGACAGCACAACCGGTCGCCGAGCCAGACAGGCCGACGCCCGCTCCAGGGAAGGACCCTTCGTGAGCGACACCACCGATCTGATGGGCGTGAACGCCTCCGGCACCTCCGACAGCGGTGTCGGCAATGCCGCTCCCGCCACGGACGCTCCCGCCGCGCCTGCCACCGGTGCTGCCACTGGCGCTGCCCCGCGGCGACGCCGCTCGGGCACCGGCCTCGACGCCATGGTCCTGGCCGAGCTGCAGCAGCTCGCCTCGAGCCTCGGTATCAGGGGCACCGCGCGGATGCGCAAGAGCCAGCTGATCGAGGTCATCAAGGAGAAGCAGGCCGCCGGCTCCGGCGCCTCCGCCGAGGCCGCCCCCGCCACCGCGGAGGGGGTGACGAAGCCCAAGCGCCGCACGACCTCGCGGGCCCGTACGGGCGACGAGGGCGGCGAGCCGGCCGCGGCCAAGGCCGACGGCAAGACCGAGGCCGCCAAGGACGAGAAGGCCGCGAAGGCGGAGAAGGCCACCGCCCAGCAGCAGATCGAGATCCCGGGCCAGCCCGGCGAGCCCGCCGCCGACGAGCAGCCTGCCGAGGGGCGCCGCCGCCGTCGGGCGACCGCGCCGGTCACCACCACCGACACCGCGGCCACCGCCACCGCCGTCGACACCAGGACGGAGGCCAAGGCCGAGGCCGCCACCAAGACCGAGACGAAGGCCGACGCGAAGGCCGAGGCCGCCGCGGACACCGCCGAGGGCAAGGGCGGCAAGGGCCAGGACCGCGCCGAGCGCGGCCAGAAGGGCGACCGCCGGGAGCGCGGACAGCGCGAGCGCGACGGCCGTGAGGGCCGCGAAGGCCGTGACGGTCGTGAGGGCCGCGAAGGCCGTGACGGTCGTGACCGCCGCGGCGGCAAGGGCGAGGACGGCGCCGCGCAGGGCGGCGGCCGCCAGCAGCGCGACGGCCGTGGCCAGGGCCAGCAGCAGCGCGCCGAGGACACCGACGACGACTTCGACGGCGGGCGCCGCGGGCGCCGCGGCCGCTACCGCGACCGCCGTGGCCGCCGTGGCCGCGACGACTTCGGCAACGAGCCGCAGGTGTCCGAGGACGACGTCCTGATCCCCGTCGCGGGCATCCTCGACATCCTCGACAACTACGCGTTCATCCGGACCTCCGGCTACCTGCCGGGCCCGAACGACGTGTACGTCTCCCTCGCCCAGGTCCGCAAGAACGGCCTGCGCAAGGGCGACCACGTCACCGGCGCGGTCCGCCAGCCGCGCGAGGGCGAGCGCCGCGAGAAGTTCAACGCGCTGGTCCGCCTCGACTCGGTCAACGGCATGGCGCCCGAAACCGGCCGCGGGCGGCCGGAGTTCGGCAAGCTGACCCCGCTCTACCCGCAGGACCGACTGCGTCTGGAGACCGAGGCGGGCGGGCTGACGACCCGCATCATCGACCTGGTCGCGCCGATCGGCAAGGGACAGCGCGGTCTGATCGTGGCCCCGCCGAAGACCGGTAAGACCATGATCATGCAGGCGATCGCCAACGCGATCACCCGCAACAGCCCCGAGTGCCACCTGATGGTCGTCCTGGTCGACGAGCGTCCGGAAGAGGTCACCGACATGCAGCGGTCGGTCAAGGGCGAGGTCATCTCCTCCACCTTCGACCGCCCGGCCGAGGACCACACCACCGTCGCCGAGCTGGCCATCGAGCGGGCCAAGCGCCTGGTCGAGCTGGGTCACGACGTGGTCGTCCTGCTGGACTCGATCACCCGTCTGGGCCGCGCGTACAACCTCGCCGCGCCCGCCTCGGGCCGCATCCTGTCCGGTGGTGTCGACTCGACCGCGCTCTACCCGCCGAAGAAGTTCTTCGGCGCCGCGCGCAACATCGAGGACGGCGGCTCGCTGACCATCCTGGCCACCGCGCTGGTCGAGACCGGCTCGCGGATGGACGAGGTGATCTTCGAGGAGTTCAAGGGCACCGGCAACATGGAGCTTCGGCTCGACCGGAAGCTCGCCGACAAGCGCATCTTCCCGGCGGTCGACGTCGACGCGTCCAGCACCCGCAAGGAGGAGATCCTCCTCGCGCCGGAGGAGCTGAACATCGTCTGGAAGCTGCGCCGGGTGCTCCACGCGCTCGACTCGCAGCAGGCGATCGAGCTGCTCCTGGACAAGATGAAGCAGACGAAGTCCAACGCCGAGTTCCTGATGCAGATCGCCAAGACCACGCCCACCCCGGGCAACGGCGACCGCGACTGACCAGCGGCGCGCGCCTCATGTGACGAGGGCCTCCCGGCACCGGCCGGGAGGCCCTCGTCGCGTCCGTCACGTCGCCATGAGATCTGGGACACATCTCCCGCCTCACCCGCCGACCGGTGCGATCTCGGTCATACGCGAGGAATCCGCAGGTCAGCGGGGTGGGCCCGGGAGGACGACCGGTGGCGGGGGCGAGCGGGCGTCCGCCGGGCCGGGAAACCCGCGTATGCAACCCTGGCGCTCGGCCTGTCGTCTGTCAGGTCGAATCACGGCGAGACCAGGCCTGACCGTGATGGTGGGGGGTACCCGGACAGCGAGGACTGAGGAGCCCATGGCTGACGACAGCAACAGCACACCGGACGCGCGCCGACCACGTGCCCGCGGGGGCTCGGGCCGCCGCCGCAAGGCCCCGGAGCCCCGCAGCACACGGCGCAAGGCGCTGGTGGGCACGGCCTGGACGATGGGGACCGTGCTGGTGCTGGGCGGCGTGGGCGCCGGCTACCTCTACTACAAGCTCAACGGCAACCTCACCAGCGTCAACATCAACAACGCCCTGGGCTCCGACCGCCCCGAGAACGTCGACAACGGCTCGATGGACATACTCGTCCTCGGCTCCGACTCGCGGGCCGGCAAGAACGCCAAGTACGGCAAGGACGAGGGCACCTCCCGCTCCGACACCGCGATGGTGGTGCACATCTACAAGGGCCGCCAGAAGGCGAGCGTCGTCAGCATCCCGCGCGACACCCTGATCCGGCGCCCCGCCTGCGTCAAGGACGGCAAGACGGTCCCCGCCCAGCGCATGGCGATGTTCAACTCCGCGTACGAGGTCGGCGGCCCGGCCTGCGCGGTCAAGACCGTCGAGTCCCTCACCGGCATCCGCATGGACCACTACCTCGAGGTCGACTTCTCCGGCTTCAAGCACCTCATCGACGAGCTGGGCGGCGTGAACATCACCACCACCCAGCCGATCCACGACAAGCAGAGCCACCTCGACCTGGACCCCGGCGAGCACCGGCTCAACGGCGAGCAGTCCCTCGGCCTGGTGCGCACCCGGCACGCCGTCGGCGACGGCAGCGACCTCGGCCGGATCCAGCTCCAGCAGGCGTTCATCAAGGCGCTGCTGGAGCAGGTCAAGTCCGTGGACCTGTTCAGCAGCCCCAAGAAGCTCTACGGCCTCGCCGACACCTCCACCAAGGCGCTGACCACCGACTCCGAGCTGGCCTCCGTCAGCAAGCTGTACGACTTCGCCAAGGGCCTGAAGAACATCGGCTCGGGCGACATGCGGATGGTGACCCTGCCCGTGCGGTACGACCCGGCCAACCCGAACCGGGTGCTGCCGATCGACAGCAAGGCCCGGGAGGTGTGGCGGGCGCTGCGCTGGGACCGGCCGATCCCCGCCTCCGCGACCAAGGGCTCGGCGGGCGACAGCACCAGCGCCGACAAGGTCGTCCGGGGCTCCTGACCCGGGCCACCTGACCGACCTCCTGACCCGGGCCTCGGAAGCCTCCGGGGGCCCGGGAATACCGGGGCCCCACCCCCGGTTTTGGGGGATGCGGCCAGTCCTGGCAGACTGGACCGTCGGCCCCGGTTCACGTCAGGCAACCCGCCCGACGACCCGGCGCCCTCCCGAACCTAGGAGATTCCCTTGAAGCGCGACATCCACCCGGAGTACGTCGAGACGCAGGTCAGCTGCACCTGTGGCGCCTCGTTCACCACCCGTAGCACCGTGGCGGGCGGCACCATCCGTGCCGACATCTGCTCCGAGTGCCACCCGTTCTACACGGGCAAGCAGAAGATCCTCGACACCGGTGGCCGTGTGGCGCGGTTCGAGGCCCGCTTCGGCAAGAACGCCGGGTCCGCCAAGAAGTAGCGACCCGCACGGCGCCGGTCTTCGGCCGCCCCTCCCCTGGGGCGGCCGGACCGGCGTTTTGTCGTCACGGCTTGCCGTCACGGCCTGTGCTCACGGCCTGTCGTCACGGTCTTCCGGTACCCGCGGCCCAGGCACCCCGCAGCCCACCCCCACCCACCCAGGAGCCCTTGATGTTCGAGGCGGTCGAGGAACTGATCGGCGAACACGCCGACCTCGAGAAGCGGCTCGCCGACCCCGCGGTCCACGCCGACCAGCGCGAGGCGATGCGGCTCAACAAGCGCTACGCCGAGCTGACCCCCATCGTCGGCGCCTACCGCTCCTGGAAGCAGACCGGTGAGGACATCGACACGGCCCGCGAGCTGGCCCAGGACGACCCCGACTTCGCCGACGAGGTCAAGGAGCTGGAGGCGCGGCGCGAGGAGCTGACCGACCGGCTCCGGGTGTTGCTGCTCCCGCGCGACCCCAGCGACGACAAGGACGTGATCCTCGAGGTCAAGGCCGGCGAGGGCGGCGAGGAGTCGGCGCTGTTCGCGGGCGACCTGCTGCGGATGTATCTGCGCTACGCGGAGCGCGTCGGCTGGAAGACCGAGATCATCGACGCCAACGAGTCGGACCTCGGCGGCTACAAGGACGTCCAGGTCGCGGTGAAGGCCAAGGGCAGCCCGGAGCCCGGCCAGGGCGTATGGGCCCGGCTGAAGTACGAGGGCGGGGTGCACCGCGTGCAGCGGGTGCCCGCCACCGAGTCCCAGGGCCGCATCCACACCTCCGCCGCCGGCGTGCTGGTCACCCCGGAGGCCGAGGAGGTCGAGGTCGAGATCAACCAGAACGAGCTGCGGATCGACGTCTACCGCTCCTCCGGCCCCGGCGGCCAGTCCGTCAACACCACCGACTCGGCGGTGCGCATCACCCACCTGCCCACCGGCATCGTGGTCTCCTGCCAGAACGAGAAGAGCCAGCTCCAGAACAAGGAGCAGGCCCTGCGCATCCTGCGCTCGCGGCTGCTGGCCGCGGCCCAGGAGGAGGCCGAGCGGGAGGCGTCGGACGCGCGCCGCAGCCAGGTCCGCACGGTGGACCGCTCCGAGCGCATCCGCACCTACAACTTTCCGGAAAACCGGATCTCGGACCACCGGGTCGGCTTCAAGGCGTACAACTTGGACCAGGTGCTCGACGGCGCGCTCGATCCGGTCATCCAGGCGTGCGTCGACGCCGACGCCGCCGCCAAGCTCGCGGTCGCGCAGTAGGGGCCCCAGGGCCGCACTCCCCAGGGAAGCTTCACAGCTCTACGTCCGGACCGGCTGGAGGAACTCAGTGAATGTGCTGCTCGCCGAGGTGGCGCAGGCCACCCAGCGGCTGGCCGACGCCGGCGTGCCGTCCCCGCGCTTCGACGCCGAGGAGCTGGCCGCCTTCGTGCACGGCGTCAAGCGGGGGGAGCTGCACAGCGTCGCCGACGCCGACTTCGACGCGCGCTACTGGGAGGCGATCGCCCGCCGCGAGGCCCGCGAGCCCCTGCAGCACATCACCGGCCGCGCCTTCTTCCGCTACCTGGAGCTCCAGGTGGGCCCCGGAGTCTTCGTGCCCCGCCCCGAGACCGAGTCGGTCGTCGGCTGGGCCATAGACGCCGTACGGGCCATGGACGTCGTCGAGCCGTTGATCGTCGACCTGTGCAGCGGCTCCGGGGCCATCGCCCTCGCGCTGGCGCAGGAGGTGCCGCGCTCCCGGGTGCACGCCGTGGAGCTGGACGAGGGCGCCCTGCGCTGGGCCCGCAAGAACGTCGAGGGGTCCCGCGTCGTTCTCCACCACGGGGACGCCCTGACGGCCCTGCCCGAGCTCGACGGACAGGTGGACCTGGTGATCAGCAATCCGCCGTACATCCCGCTCACCGAGTGGGAGTACGTGGCCCCGGAGGCCCGCGACCACGACCCCCAGGTGGCGCTGTTCTCCGGCGAGGACGGGCTCGATGTGATCCGCGGCCTGGAGCGCACCGCCCACCGGCTGCTGCGCCCCGGCGGGGTCGTGGTCATCGAGCACGCCGACACCCAGGGCGGCCAGGTGCCGTGGATCTTCACCGAGGAGCGTGGCTGGGCGGACGCCGCCGACCACCCCGACCTGAACAAGCGGCCCCGCTTCGCCACCGCGCGGAAGGCCCTCCCGTGACCCGAGCGGACGGAAAGTAGCGATCCGGTGACGTACCGCACTACCGGAGACCCAGCGAAGGAGAAATGATGGCACGGCGATACGACTGCGGCGACCCGACCGACCGCAAGACGGGCCTGCGTGAGGCCGCGTCCGCCGTCCGCCGCGGCGAGCTGGTCGTGCTGCCCACCGACACCGTCTACGGGATCGGTGCGGACGCCTTCAACGCCGAGGCCGTCGGCGATCTGCTGGAGGCCAAGGGCCGCGGCCGCAACATGCCCACGCCGGTCCTCGTCGGCTCCCCGAACACCCTGCACGGCCTGGTCACCGACCTGTCCGAGCAGGCGTGGGAGCTGGTGGACGCCTTCTGGCCGGGCGCGCTCACCCTGGTCGCCCGGCACCAGCCGTCGCTCACCTGGGACCTGGGGGAGACCCACGGCACCGTCGCGGTCCGGATGCCGCTGCACCCGGTCGCGATCGAGCTGCTGAACGACTTCGGCCCGATGGCGGTCTCCAGCGCCAACCTCACCGGCCACCCCTCGCCCCAGGACTGCGACGCGGCCCAGGAGATGCTCGGCGACTCGGTCTCGGTCTACCTCGACGGCGGGCCGACCCCCGCCGCCGTCCCGTCCTCCATCGTCGACGTGACCGGCAAGGTGCCGGTGCTGCTGCGCGCGGGCGCCCTGACCGCCGAGCAGCTCCGGGAGGTCGTACCCGACCTCGAGGTGGCCAATTGACAGCCCCTGAGGGGCGTGGCATAGCGGAACACCGTCACCACAGCGCCGAGCACACCTTCCGCATCCTCCACGTCAGCACCGGCAACGTCTGCCGCTCGCCGATCACCGAGCGGCTGACCCGGCACGCCCTCGCGCACCGCCTCGGCAGCGAGCGCACCAGCGGGCTGATCGTGGAGAGCGCCGGGACCTGGGGCCACGAGGGCGCGCCCATGGAGGCACACGCCGCCACCGTGCTGACCGACTTCGGGGCCGACCCGGCCGGGTTCATCGGCCGCGAGCTGCTCGACGAGCACGTCATCCGCGCCGACCTCGTCCTCACCGCGACCCGTGACCACCGCGCCCAGGTCATCTCGATGGGGCACTCGGCGGGGCTGCGCACCTTCACGCTCAAGGAGTTCACCCGGTTGGTACGGGCCATAGACCCCGCGACGCTGCCGGACCCGGAGGAGGCCGGCGGCGTGGTCGACCGGGCCCGCGCCCTGGTGCAGGCCGCGGCCGCGCTGCGCGGCTGGCTGCTGGCGCCGACCGAGGAGGCGGACGAGGTGCACGACCCCTACGGGGCGCCGATCACCTTCTTCCGCTCCATCGGCGACGAGATCCACGAAGCCCTGGACCCGGTGGTGACGGCCCTGACGGGGGTGCCCGCTCCCGCGTAGAGGTGTCCCCTCGCCGTCCCCTCGCCGCGGGGCGGGCCCGGGCCTACATTGGGAGGACGCACCACAGGCGCTCTCTCCCCCCGAGCCCGTTCTACCTGAGGCTGTGAGCTTGCGATGGCCGCTACCCCCGCGCCGCCGCGCGGCACCCCGGCCGGGCCGCCCGGCGCGGCCGGTCCCGCCTGGGAGCCCGACTTCGAGGCGCTGCGCCGGCAGGACCCCGACATCGCCGGGGTGGTCCTGGGCGAGCTGGACCGCGTCACCGGCGGACTCCAGCTGATCGCCGCGGAGAACTTCACCTCCCGGGCCGTGCTGGCCGCGCTCGCCTCGCCGCTGGCCAACAAGTACGCCGAGGGCTACCCCGGCGCCCGCTACCACGGCGGGTGCGAGCTGGTCGACGTCGCGGAGCGGATCGCCGCGGACCGGGCGCGGGCCCCTGTTCGGCGCCGAACACGCCAATGTGCAGCCGCACTCGGGCTCCTCGGCGGTGCTGGCCGCGTACGCCGCGCTGCTGCGGCCCGGCGACACGGTGCTGGCGATGGCGCTGGCCCACGGCGGCCACCTCACCCACGGCTCCCCGGCCAACTTCTCCGGCCGCTGGTTCGACTTCATCGGCTATGGCGTCGATCCGCACACCGGGCTGATCGACTACGGGCAGCTCCACGACCTGGCGCGGGCCCACCGCCCCAAGGCGATCGTCTGCGGCTCGATCTCCTACCCCCGCCACCTGGACTACGCAGCCTTCCGGGAGATCGCCGACGACATCGGCGCCTATCTGATCGCGGACGCCGCCCACCCCATCGGCCTGGTCGCCGGGAAGGCGGCGCCCAACCCGGTGCCGTACGCGGATGTGGTGTGCGCCACCACCCACAAGGTGCTGCGCGGGCCGCGCGGCGGGATGGTGCTGTGCGGCGCGGAGCTGGCCGAGCGCGTCGACCGCGCGGTCTTCCCCTTCACCCAGGGCGGCGCGCAGATGCACACCATCGCCGCCAAGGCCGTCGCGTTCGGCGAGGCCGCGCAGCCCGCGTTCACCGCGTACGCGCACCGGGTGGTCGCCAACGCCCACGCACTCGCCGACGCCCTGGCCGCCGAGGGCGTCCCGGTGACCACCGGGGGCACCGACACCCATCTGATCACCGCCGACCCCGCCGCGCTCGGCCTGGACGGGCGGGCCGCCCGGGCCCGTTGCGCCGCGGCGGGCATCGTGCTGGACAGCTGCGCCCTGGCGTCCGCGACCGAGCCGGGCGGCTGCGTCAAGGGCATCCGTCTCGGCACGGCGGCGGTGACCACGCAGGGCATGGGGGAGCGGGAGATGGCGCGGATCGCCAAGCTGCTGGTGGCCGCGCTGGGCGAGGACGAGTCGGCGCCCCGGATCCGGGGGCTGCGCGCCGAGGTGCGCCAGCTGGCGGCGTCCTTTCCGCCGTATCCGGCATGATCCGCGCCTCTTCGGGGCATGATGCGCGGTTGCCCGCCCCCGGCGCGCGGGGAACCGGATCAGGCTAGGGTGAGGTCTCCTAGAGTGAGGCCCTGATCCACCCGCGCGACTTCTGGGGAATAGGTGCGTGAATACCTGCTGACTCTGTGCGTCACGGCCGCGGTCACCTACCTGCTGACCGGACCGGTGCGGAAGTTCGCCATCGTGGCCGGCGCGATGCCGGAGATCCGCGCCCGCGACGTGCACCGTGAGCCCACGCCGCGGCTCGGCGGGATCGCGATGTTCGGCGGGCTGTGCGCGGGGCTGCTGGTCGCCGCCCATCTCACCAACCTCAAGGGCGTCTTCGAGCTGTCGAACGAGCCGCGCGCGCTGCTGTCCGGCGCCGGGCTGATCTGGCTGCTGGGCGTCCTGGACGACAAGTGGGGCGTCGACGCGCTGATCAAGCTGGGCGGCCAGATGATCGCCGCGGGTGTGATGGTGCTCCAGGGACTCACCATCCTGTGGCTGCCGGTGCCCGGGGTGGGCCCGGTCTCGCTGACGCCCTGGCAGGGCACGCTGCTCACGGTCGCGCTCGTGGTGATCACCATCAACGCGGTCAACTTCGTGGACGGCCTGGACGGTCTGGCCTCCGGCATGGTGTGCATCGCGGCCGCCGCGTTCTTCATGTACGCGTACCGCATCTGGTACGGCTACGGCCTGGAGTCGGCCGCCCCCGCGACCCTGTTCGCCGCCGTCCTGATGGGGATGTGCCTGGGCTTCCTGCCGCACAACATCCACCCGGCCCGGATCTTCATGGGCGACTCCGGCTCGATGCTGATCGGCCTGGTGCTGGCGGCGGGCGCGATCTCCATCACCGGCCAGGTGGACCCGGACGCGATGAAGCTGTTCGTCGGCTCGGAGACCGCCGCGGTGCACGCCACCGTCCCGGTCTACATCCCGCTGCTGCTCCCGCTGACCGTGATCGCGGTGCCGTTCGCCGACCTGGTGCTGGCCATCGTCCGCCGCACGTGGCGGGGGCAGTCGCCGTTCGCCGCGGACCGGGGCCATCTGCACCACCGGCTGCTCGAGATCGGCCACTCGCACAGCCGCGCGGTGCTGATCATGTACTTCTGGTCGGCCCTGATCGCGTTCGGCGCCGTGGCGTACTCGGTCAACTCGGCCAGCATGTGGTTCGTGCTGGCGATCGTGGGGCTGAGCGCGGTGGGGCTGGTCCTGCTGCTGCTGCCGCGGTTCACCCCGAGGGTTCCGCGCTGGGCGGAGCGCTTCGTTCCGCCGCGCTACCGCCGCAGGCGCCGGGGCGCCGCGGCCGCTCGGGAGCTGGCCCGCGAGACCTCCGCCACGGCGCCGGGGCCCGAGGCGGAGGCCGAGCCGGGACGCGAACCGGCGGGGCGGATTCCGGCGGGTATCAACGGGGCCACCGCGATCGGCGACCGCTCCCGGTTCACCCAGCAGCGGAAGATCAGCAGTTCCCGATAGCCCGCGGTCAAGGTGGGGTCAAGGTGCGATATTGCCCTTAACCCTCCCGTGTGACGTGCAGCACAGCAGACAGGTAAAGACCTCATCAAATAGTTTGTGATACCGTTCACGAAAACCCGGTGCCAGAGCCGAAGGGCCGTAGTGCGACTGTCCTTCGTCGCGAGGTTCCTTTCACCCCCGGGGATACGCTCGTCTACGACGAACCGTTGCTTCCGACTCTTGCCGGAGAACCCTTCATGCAGTCCAACGACGCCCGAACGCTTCTGCAGTGTGCCGTGCCCACCGCAGTCGTCGGTGCCGCCGCCACCGCTGTCGGCGCCGTGCTCGCCGGTGGCAAGGGTGCGTTGGGGGCCGCGTTCGGAGCGATTCTGGTGACCGCGCTGATGACGATCGACCTGATCGTCCTGGTGCGGACCGCCAAGAAGCTTCCGCAGATCTTCCAGATGATGGGTCTCGCGCTCTACGCGGTGCAGTTCCTGCTGCTGGCGGTGGTGCTCGGCATCTTCAAGGACACCACCCTGTTCAACACCAGGGCGTTCGCCTTCTCGCTGCTCGCCGCGACGCTGACGTGGATCACCGCGCAGACCCGCGCGCACATGAAGGCCAAGATTTTCTACGTGCAGCCGGAAGCGGAAGACGAACGGAACCCGGCGGGGGAGAAGAAGGCTTCTCCCGCCGGGTCCCCATCGTGAACTGTAGGGCCGGTATAAGGGCACGACCGCTCACCTGCTATCGTCCGGTGCCATCTGAGGCACAGCGGGCGCAGGTGGCTGAACCCCCGGATTCGACGGGACGGAATCGGCGGCCCATGCAGCTGCTGCCCACCGACCACACCGGACTTGCGCCGACAAGCCGCCCCCACATTCGTAAGACCAGTCCAGTGCCGTTCCGCGGTGATGCGCCGCGCCGACACAACGAGGTTGCCGTACCCATGCGCCACGCTGAAGGAGCTCGCGGTGAGTCCTGACCAGACGCTCGCCTTCGAGACCGATTGCCACATCTTCGACGGGTGCGGCTTCCCGGCCCCAGGGCTTCACTCGTTCACATTCGAGCCGATCGCCACCATCGGCGGCTTCGAGTTCACCAAGCCGGTCCTCCTGGCGCTGCTGGGCACCGTGGTCGTCATGGTCTTCTTCTGGGCCGCCTTCGGCAAGGCCAAGGTCGTCCCCGGCAAGCTCCAGCTGATCGGCGAGGCGGGCTACGACTTCGTACGCCGCGGCGTCGTCTACGAGGCTCTGGGCAAGAAGGAGGGCGACAAGTACGTCCCCCTCATGGTCTCGCTGTTCTTCTTCGTCTGGATCATGAACCTCTGGTCGGTCATCCCGGTCGCCCAGTTCCCGGTGACGTCGATCATCGCCTTCCCGGCGGGGCTCGCCGCGGTCGTCTACGTCCTGTGGGTGAGCCTGACCTTCAAGAAGCACGGCTTCGTGGGCGGCTGGAAGAACATCACCGGCTACGACAAGTCGCTCGGCGCGGTGCTGCCGCTGGTGATGGTCCTGGAGACCTTCTCCAACCTCCTCATCCGGCCGTTCACCCACGCCGTCCGGCTCTTCGCCAACATGTTCGCCGGCCACATCCTGCTGCTGATCTTCACCATCGCCAGCTGGTACCTGCTGAACGGTGTCGGCATCGCCTACGCGAGCGTCTCGTTCGTGATGGTCATCCTGCTGACCGCCTTCGAGCTGTTCATCCAGGCCCTCCAGGCCTATGTGTTCGTCCTGCTGGCCTGCACCTACATCCAGGGCGCTCTCGCCGAGCACCACTGAGCGCCCCAGCCAGCCAGCCCCGTCCCAATAGGCGTCCGGTGGCCAACCCCCACCGGTCCGTGAAAGAGAAGGAAGAAACGGCATGTCCGCTCTCCAGACGACCCTCGCCGCTGTCGAGCTCAAGGGCAACCTCGGCTCGATCGGCTACGGCCTCGCGGCCATCGGCCCCGGCGTCGGCGTCGGCATCATCTTCGGTAACGGCACCCAGGCGCTGGCCCGTCAGCCCGAGGCGGCCGGCCTGATCCGCGCCAACCAGATCCTCGGCTTCGTCCTCTGTGAGGCGCTCGCCCTGATCGGTCTGGTCATGCCGTTCGTCTACCCGACCAAGTGACCGCGGCGAACGACCGGTCCACCGGACGAAAGGCAATGATGTGAACGCCTTGACATTCCTGGCGGCTGATGAGCCGGAGAACCCGCTCATCCCGCCGATCCCAGAGCTCGTCATCGGCCTCATCGCCTTCGCCATCGTCTTCGCTTTCTTCGCCAAGAAGCTCCTCCCGAACATCAACCGGGTTCTGGACGAGCGCCGTGCGGCGATCGAGGGCGGCATGGAGGAGGCCGAGGCCCGCAAGGCCGAGGCCCAGCAGGTCCTCGAGGACTACCGCGCCCAGCTCGCCGACGCCCGTCACGAGGCCGCGCGACTGCGCCAGGAGGCGCAGGAGCAGGGCGCCGCGCTCATCGCCGAGATGCGCGCGGAGGGCCAGCGGCAGCGTGAGGAGATCATCGCCGCCGGCCACGCCCAGATCGAGGCCGACCGCAAGCAGGCGGCCCAGACGCTGCGCCAGGACGTCGGCAAGCTCGCCACCGACCTGGCCGGCAAGATCGTCGGCGAGTCCCTCGAGGACGTCGCCCGGCAGGGCCGGATCATCGACCGGTTCCTCGACGAACTCGAGGCCAAGGCTGAGGCGGCGGCCGAGACGAAGGCCGAGGCCGGCCGATGAACGGAGCGAGCCGTGAGGCACTGGGCGCGGCGCGCGAGCGCTTCGACGCGCTGACGGACAACACCTCCGTCGACGCCGCGACCCTCGCCGACGAGCTGGCCGCCGTCACCGCGCTGCTCGACCGTGAGGTCTCGCTGCGCCGGGTCCTCACCGACCCGGCGCAGCCCGGCGAGGCCAAGGCCGAGCTGGCCGGGCGCCTGCTGGCCGGCCAGGTCGGCGGCGAGGTCGTCGACCTGGTCTCCGGCATGGTCCGGTCCCGCTGGTCGCGCTCGCGCGACCTGGTGGACGCGACCGAGGAGCTGGCGGCCTCCGCCGACCTCGTGGCGGCCCAGCGCGCCGGCGCCCTCGACGACGTGGAGGACGAGCTGTTCCGGTTCGGCCGGATCGTCTCCTCGTCCACCGAGCTGCGGTCCGCGCTGACCGACCGGGTCGCGACCACCTCGGCGAAGACCGCCCTGGTGCGCGAGCTGCTGGGCGGCCGGGCCAATCCGGTCACCGAACGGCTGGTCGGCCGTCTTGTCGCACAGCCGCGGGGACGTAGCCTGGAAGCGGGGCTGGAGGCCCTCTCGCGGCTGGCCGCGGCCCGCCGCGACCGCCTGGTCGTGGTGGTGACCTCGGCCGTGCCGCTCAGCGACCGGCAGAAGCAGCGCCTCGGCGCCGCCCTGGCGACGCTGTACGGCCACCAGGTGCACCTCAACCTGGACGTGGACCCGGCGGTCCTCGGCGGGATCGAGGTGCGCGTCGGCGACGAGATCATCGACGGCACCATCGCCGACCGCCTGGACGAGGCGGCCCGGCGGATGGCCGGCTGAGCCCGTCGCAGACTCGACAAGCCAACTCAACAAGCATGCAAGCGGCCCGAGTTGGGCCGTAGTCAGATACTTCGGGCCCAACAAGGAGAGCAGGGAACCCAGATGGCGGAGCTCACGATCCGGCCGGAGGAGATCCGGGACGCACTGGAGAACTTTGTCCAGGCGTACAAGCCGGACGCGGCCTCGCGCGAGGAGGTCGGTACGGTCACCGTTGCCGGCGACGGCATCGCGAAGGTCGAAGGTCTTCCCTCGGCCATGGCGAACGAGCTGCTGAAGTTCGAGGACGGCACTCTCGGCCTCGCCCTCAACCTCGAGGAGCGCGAGATCGGCGCGGTCGTCCTCGGCGAGTTCAGCGGTATCGAAGAGGGCCAGCAGGTGCAGCGCACCGGCGAGGTGCTCTCGGTCGCCGTCGGCGAGGGCTACCTCGGCCGTGTCGTCGACCCGCTGGGCAACCCGATCGACGGCCTCGGCGAGATCGAGACCGAGGGCCGCCGCGCCCTCGAGCTGCAGGCCCCCACGGTCATGCAGCGCAAGTCGGTGCACGAGCCGATGGAGACCGGCTACAAGGCCGTCGACGCGATGACCCCGATCGGCCGTGGCCAGCGTCAGCTGATCATCGGCGACCGGCAGACCGGCAAGACCGCGCTGGCCGTCGACACGATCATCAACCAGCGCGACAACTGGCGCTCGGGCGACCCGAAGAAGCAGGTCCGCTGCATCTACGTCGCCATCGGCCAGAAGGGCTCCACCATCGCCGGCGTGCGCGCCGCGCTGGAGGAGGCCGGCGCCCTGGAGTACACCACGATCGTCGCCGCCCCGGCGTCCGACCCGGCGGGCTTCAAGTACCTGGCCCCCTACACCGGCTCGGCCATCGGCCAGCACTGGATGTACCAGGGCAAGCACGTCCTGATCGTCTTCGACGACCTGTCCAAGCAGGCCGACGCCTACCGCGCCGTCTCGCTGCTGCTGCGCCGCCCGCCGGGCCGCGAGGCGTACCCCGGTGACGTCTTCTACCTGCACTCCCGGCTGCTGGAGCGCTGCGCCAAGCTCTCCGACGACATGGGCGCCGGTTCGATGACCGGTCTGCCGATCGTCGAGACCAAGGCCAACGACGTCTCGGCGTTCATCCCGACCAACGTCATCTCCATCACCGACGGCCAGTGCTTCCTGGAGTCCGACCTGTTCAACGCCGGCCAGCGCCCGGCTCTGAACGTCGGTATCTCGGTCTCCCGCGTCGGTGGCTCCGCCCAGCACCGGGCCATGCGCCAGGTGTCCGGCCGGCTCCGGGTGGACCTCGCCCAGTTCCGTGAGCTCGAGGCGTTCGCCGCCTTCGGCTCCGACCTGGACGCGGCCTCCAAGGCCTCGCTGGAGCGCGGTTCGCGCATGGTCGAGCTGCTGAAGCAGCCGCAGTACTCCCCGTTCGCCACCGAGGACCAGGTCGTCTCGATCTGGGCCGGCACCAACGGCAAGATGGACGACGTCCCGGTCGAGGACATCCGTCGCTTCGAGCGCGAGCTGCACGACTACCTGCACCGCGAGCACAAGGGCCTGATGACGAGCATCGTCGAGGGCGGCAAGATGTCCGACGACACCCTCGCCGCGCTGGGCGAGGCCGTGGACAGCTTCAAGCGCCAGTTCGAGACCTCGGACGGCAAGCTGCTGGGCGAGGGCTGAGCATGGGTGCCCAACTCCGGGTCTACAAGAGGCGGATCAAGTCCATCTCTGCGACCAAGAAGATCACCAAGGCGATGGAGATGATCGCCGCCTCGCGCGTCGTCAAGGCGCAGCGCCAGGTGGCCGCGTCGACTCCGTACGCCAGTGAGCTCACCCGGGCGGTGGGCGCGGTCGCCACCGGCTCCACCACCCAGCACCCGCTCACCACCGAGGCGGAGAACCCGACCCGGGCCGCGCTGCTGCTCATCACGAGCGACCGCGGTCTGGCCGGCGGCTACTCGGCGAACGTGATCAAGGCGGCCGAGCAGGCCACCAAGGCCCTCACCGCGCAGGGCAAGGAGGTCGACACCTACATCGTCGGCCGCAAGGGCGTCGCCTACTACGGCTTCCGTGAGTTCAAGGTCACGGAGTCGTGGACCGGCTTCACCGACAACCCGACCTACGCGGACGCCAAGAAGATCGCCGGCCCGCTGATCGAGGCCGTCCAGAAGGACACGGCCGAGGGCGGCGTGGACGAGCTGCACATCGTCTACACCGAGTTCGTCTCGATGCTGACGCAGACCCCGGTCGAGCACCGGCTGCTGCCGCTGAGCATGGAGAAGACGGCGGAGGAGACGGCGGCGAAGGACGTGATCGCGCCGCTGTACGAGTTCGAGCCGTCGGCGGAGGAGGTGCTCGACGCGCTGCTGCCGCGGTACGTCGAGTCCCGGATCTACAACGCCCTGCTCCAGGCGGCCGCGTCCAAGCACGCGGCCACCCGCCGGGCGATGAAGTCGGCGACCGACAACGCCGAAGAGCTCATCAAGTCGCTCACGCGGCTTGCCAACGCGGCCCGCCAGGCCGACATCACCCAGGAAATCAGCGAGATCGTCGGTGGCGCGAGCGCCCTGGCCGACGCCTCTGCGGGGAGTGACTGACAACTATGACCACCACTGTTGAGCCGACCGCTCCTGCCGGCGTGGCCACTGGCCGCGTCGCGCGGGTCATCGGCCCGGTCGTCGACGTGGAGTTCCCCGTCGACGCGATGCCGGAGATCTACAACGCACTGCACGTCGAGGTCATCGACCCCTCCGAGGAGGGCAAGACCAAGACGCTCACCCTCGAGGTCGCCCAGCACCTCGGCGAGGGCCTGGTGCGCGCCATCTCGATGGAGCCCACCGACGGCCTGGTCCGCCAGGCCCCGGTGACCGACACCGGCGACGGCATCACCGTCCCGGTCGGCGACATGACCAAGGGCCGGGTGTTCAACACCCTGGGCAAGATCCTCAACGAGCCCGAGGCCGAGTCCGAGGTCACCGAGCGCTGGTCCATCCACCGCAAGGCCCCGGCCTTCGACCAGCTCGAGTCCAAGACCGAGATGTTCGAGACCGGCCTGAAGGTCGTGGACCTGCTGACCCCGTACGTCAAGGGCGGCAAGATCGGTCTGTTCGGCGGCGCGGGCGTCGGCAAGACCGTCCTCATCCAGGAAATGATCGTCCGTGTGGCCAAGCTGCACGAGGGCGTTTCCGTGTTCGCCGGCGTCGGCGAGCGCACCCGTGAGGGCAACGACCTCATGGTCGAGATGGAGGAGGCCGGCGTTCTCGACAAGACCGCGCTGGTCTTCGGCCAGATGGACGAGCCCCCGGGCACCCGTCTGCGGGTCGCCCTGGCCGGTCTGACCATGGCGGAGTACTTCCGCGATGTGCAGAAGCAGGACGTGCTGTTCTTCATCGACAACATCTTCCGCTTCACCCAGGCCGGTTCCGAGGTCTCGACCCTGCTCGGCCGCATGCCCTCCGCGGTGGGCTACCAGCCGAACCTGGCCGACGAGATGGGCATCCTCCAGGAGCGCATCACCTCGACCCGCGGTCACTCGATCACCTCGATGCAGGCGATCTACGTCCCCGCGGACGACCTGACCGACCCGGCCCCGGCGACCACCTTCGCGCACCTCGACGCGACGACGGTGCTCTCCCGTCCGATCTCGGAGAAGGGCATCTACCCGGCGGTGGACCCGCTGGACTCCACCTCCCGGATCCTGGACCCGCGGTACATCTCGCAGGACCACTACGACTGCGCCACGCGGGTCAAGTCGATCCTGCAGAAGTACAAGGACCTGCAGGACATCATCAACATCCTCGGCATCGACGAGCTCGGCGAGGAGGACAAGCTCACCGTCTTCCGCGCCCGCCGCATCGAGCGCTTCCTGTCGCAGAACACCCACGCGGCGAAGCAGTTCACCGGTGTGGACGGCTCGGACGTGCCGCTGGACGAGTCGATCGCCGCGTTCAACGCGATCGCCGACGGTGAGTTCGACCACTTCCCGGAGCAGGCGTTCTTCATGTGTGGTGGTCTCGAGGACCTGAAGAAGAACGCGAAGGAGCTGGGCGTCTCCTGACGCCGGAGCTCACAGGAGAGGGGTGGGCCGCGTCCCGCCCCTCTCCTCACGCCCGTTATCCTTTGACGAAAGCCCTGTCGTACCCGGCAGGTGGAGACCCGAGGAGCCACGTTGGCTGCTGAGCTGCATGTCGAGATGGTCGCGGCGGACCGTAGTGTCTGGTCCGGCAAGGCCACCTTGGTCATCGCGCGCACCACATCCGGTGACATCGGCGTCATGCCCGGCCACCAGCCGCTGCTCGGTGTGCTGGAGTCCGGCCCGGTGACCATCCGTACGAGCGAGGGCGGGACGGTCGTCGCCGCGGTGCACGGCGGGTTCATCTCGTTCTCCGACGACAAGCTCTCGGTGCTCGCCGAGATCGCGGAGCTGTCCGACGAGATCGATGTCAAGCGGGCGGAGCGGGCGCTGGAGCGCGCCAAGGCGGAGGCGGACGCCGCCGCCGAGCGGCGCGCCGACGTCCGGCTGCGCGCGGTGGCGGGAGCGCACTGAAACCTGTCACGAACGGTCGAAACCCTCAGCCGCGGGCCGCGCGGGGACTCCCCAGCGCCGGTCCGCGGCTGAGGCGATGCAGGTGCGGTTTTTCCGGATGACGCGAGGAGGTCGGTGAAGATGGTCCTCGCTCTGCTCGTGAGCGGCGTGGTCGTCGCGCTGGTGGTGGTGGGGCTCTTCGTCTTCGGTCTGCGGCGGCGGCTGATCCAGCGCTCCGGCGGCACCTTCGACTGCTCACTGCGCTGGAACGCGCCCGGGCCCGAGGCCGAACCGGAGCCCAGCGGCAAGGGCTGGGTGTACGGGGTCGCCCGCTACAACGGTGACCGGATCGAGTGGTTCCGGGTCTTTTCCTACGCGCCCAGGCCGCGCCGGCTCCTGGAGCGCGCCTCGATCGAGGTGCTGGAGCGCCGCACGCCGAAGGGTGAGGAGGAGCTCGCGCTGCTCTCCGACGCCGTGGTGCTGGCGTGTCTGCACAGCGGTACCCGGCTGGAGCTGGCGATGAGCGAGGACGCGCTGACCGGCTTCCTCGCCTGGCTGGAGGCCGCCCCGCCCGGCCAGCGGGTCAACGTGGCCTGACGCCTGACCGACGCCTGACGCCCGACACCTGACGCCCGACACCTGACCGACGCCTGACGCCTGACGGGCGACGGCGGGCGGCCCCGGTCGCCTTCTCAGGGCCCGGCCACCCCCAACTCCTGGGCCAGCACCGCCGCCTGCACCCGGCTGCGCAGCCCCAGCTTGCCGAGCACCCTGCTGACGTGGGTCTTCACCGTGGCCTCCGCCATGGCGAGGTGGTCGGCGATCTGGGCGTTGGACAGGCCCTGGCCGAGGGCGCCCAGCACCTCGCGCTCGCGCGGGGTGAGGGAGGCGAGCTCCGCCGGTTCGGTGACGGTCGCGGTGGCGGACGGCGCGGCGCTCGGCCGGGCGAACTCGGCGATCAGGCGGCGGGTCACCGCGGGGGCGATCATGCCCTCGCCGCGGGCCACCGTCCGTACGGCCTCCAGCAGCCCGGCCGCGTCGCTGTCCTTGAGGAGGAAGCCCGCGGCCCCGGCGCGCAGCGCCCCGAAGACGTACTCGTCCAGGTCGAAGGTGGTCAGGACCAGGACGTCGGCCAGGTGGTCGGCGACGATCTCGCGGGTGGCCGACACCCCGTCC
Organism: Streptomyces sparsogenes subsp. cuspidosporus; assembly: GCF_039532705.1. NCBI lineage: Bacteria > Bacillati > Actinomycetota > Actinomycetes > Kitasatosporales > Streptomycetaceae > Streptomyces > Streptomyces sparsogenes. Next base: position 125,063 of record NZ_BAAASD010000010.1, read on the forward strand.
AAGCGCGGCATCTGGACATCCATCAGCACCAGGTCGGGGCGCAGCTCCCGGGCCAGGCGCACGGCCTGTTCCCCGTCGGCCGCCTCCGCGATCACCTCGATGTCGGGCGCGGACCGCAGGATGAGCACAAGACCGGCCCGTACGGCCAGCTGGTCTTCGGCGACGAGCACGCGGATCACCGGTTCGAGGCTCCTTTGCCGTCGAGGTTGCGGTCGAGGTTGCGGTCCGGGTTGCGGTCGAGGGTGCCGCCCAGGGGCAGGACCGCCCGTACGCGCCACACCGTGCCGGACGCCCCGGGGCGCGGGCCCGCCTCCAGGGTGCCGCCGAGCAGGGAGACGCGCTCGCGCATCCCGACCACGCCCATCCCCGAGCCGGGCGCCCGGGGGCGGCGGCCCGGGTGCTTGTCGTACGGGCTGGTCACGCTGACCTCCAGGGCGCCGGCCGCCGACGGGCCGCCGGCGTCGTGGGCGAGGCGCACGGTCACCTCGCCGGGGGCCGCGTGCTTGAGGGCGTTGGTCAGGGACTCCTGGACGATGCGGTACGCGGCGAGCTCGACCGGGGCGGGGAGCGGGGCGGCGCCCGGCGGGCGTTCGTCGCACAGCGCGAACTTCAGCCCGCTGACGGCGGCGTCCGAGCGGGCGCGCTCGACCAGCGAGTCGAGGGCGTCGAGGGTGGGCGCCGCGGTGGGTTCCGTCTCCCCGCCCGCGTCGCGCAGCAGCTCGATGAGGGTGCGCATCTCGGCCAGGCCCCGCACGCTGTTCTCCCGGATGACGCCGAGCGCCTGGTCGGTGGCGGCGGCGTCGCCCAGGGACAGCGCGGCGGTGGAGTGGATGGCGATGGCCGACAGATGGCCCGCGACCCGGTCGTGCAGCTCGCGGGCCATCCGGGCGCGCTCGGCCACCACCGCCTCCCGCCGGTCCAGCTCGGCCAGCAGGGCCGTCCGCTCGGCCTCGAGGCGGGCGGCCTCGGCGGCCTCCTGGTGGTTGCGCACGATCGCCCCGGTGCCGGCCGGGGCGAAGGTGAGCAGGGCGGCCATCAAGCCGATGAACAGCGACTCAGGGGTGCGCAGCAGCGCCAGCGGCACTACCGTGGCCGCCACGGTGACCATCCCGCAGCCGGAGGGCAGCCGACGGGCCAGGGGCGCCGGGCCGTAGAGGACCGCCGCGTACACCACGTCCGTGTACATCAGGACGGTGGCGATGAGCGAGCCGCCGCACAGGTCCACGGCCAGGGCGGCGGTGCCGAGCGTCAGGGCGGTCCCGGGCGCCACCCGGCGCAGCAGTTCGGCGCCCGCCATGGCGACCAGGGAGACGACCGTCCATAGGTGAGGGAGGGCCATGGGGGCCAGGTCGCCCAGGTACACCCCGCCGCTCAGTCCCAGCGCCATCAGCAGCAGCCCGCCGAGGAGTCCGCCCGAGGCGATGGCGACGTCGACGCGGTGCGGCGGCGGCAGACGGGGCGGCATGGGTCCATCACAGCACGCGCCCGCCGCGCCCGCGTCCGCTTCCGGGGGACTCCGGGCCGCGCGGCGTACATCGAAGGATGCAGTCCGGTTTCGTCGTCGCCGACGACGCGACGGTCCGGATCGTGCGGGACGGTAAGGGGGGTGGGCGTGAGAAAGGAGAACAGGCCGTGATCGTCGGACTGATCGTCGCGAGTGAGGTCGGCTTCTGGGTGGTGCTGCTCGGTGGCCTGTGCGTGCGCTACCTCCTGCGCCGACCACGGGCGGGCGCGGCGCTGCTGGCCTGCGTGCCACTGCTGGACCTGGTGCTGCTGGTCGCGACCGTGATCGACCTGCGGCGCGGCGCCGAGCCGTCGACCGCGCACGGGCTGGCCGCGGTCTACCTCGGCTTCTCCGTCGCGTACGGGCACTACATGATCAAGTGGGCGGACGGGCGCTTCGCGCACCGCTTCGCGGGTGGGCCGCCCCCGGTCAAGCCGCCCAAGTACGGGGCCGCGCGCGCCCGTCACGAGTGGCGGCTGTGGCTGATGACGCTGCTGGCCGCGGCGATCGCGGTGGCCGTGCTGCAGGTGTGCGTGTGGCTGATCGGCGACGCGGATCGCAGCGACCCGATGGTGGGGTGGCAGCGGCAGATGCTGATGGTCGTGGGCATCCACCTGCTGATCGCCGTCAGCTACACCGTCTGGCCCTCGAAGGACAAGAAGCGGGCCGAGGCGGGGGACCGGGGCCGGGCCCGGCCCCTCACCAAGCCCTGACGCCTACCGAGCCCTGACCCCGCCCGACCCGGTCAGCGGTTCTCGCCGGGCACCCACAGCACGTCGCCGACCTCCTTGTTGGCCGCCCGGGCCAGGATGAACAGCAGGTCGGAGAGGCGGTTGAGGTAGGTGGCGGTGAGCGGGTTCATGGACTCCGCGTACTCGTCGAGCGCGGCCCACGTGGAGCGCTCGGCCCGGCGTACGACGGTGCACGCCTGGTGCAGCAGGGCCGCGCCGGGCGTGCCGCCCGGGAGGATGAAGCTGCGCAGCTTCTCCAGCCCTTCGAGGAACAGGTCGCAGTCCGCCTCCAGCTTGTCGATGTAGCTCTGCTCGACGCGCAGCGGCGGGTGCGCCGGGTTCTCGACCACCGGGGTGGACAGGTCCGCGCCCACGTCGAACAGGTCGTTCTGGACGCGGACCAGCACCTTGACGATCTCCGGGGGCAGCGACCCCAGGGCGATGGCCACCCCGATCGCGGCGTTGGCCTCGTTCGCGTCGGCGTACGCGGCGATCCGCGGATCGGTCTTGGCGGTGCGGCTCATGTCGCCGAGCGACGTGGTGCCCTTGTCCCCGGTGCGCGTGTAGATGCGGGTGAGTCTGACCATGGGGCCGAGCCTACGCGCGGCGTCGGGTCCGGCGCCGCGCGTGCCGGGCGGGCCCGCAGAGATCGGGGAGACATCCCCTACGCCCCGGCCTTGCGGAACACCCGGGTGCCGACCGTCATCGAGACGGCGCACAGGGCGAGTCCGACCAGCGCGCCGACGCCGACGGTGTCCCAGCCGAAGTCCCCGACGTACGCGGCGCGCACCGCGTCCACGAGGTAGCGGAAGGGCACACAGCGCGAGACGGCGTCCAGCCAGCCGGGCGCCAGGGCCATCGGCAGCAGGATCCCGGACAGCAGCATGGCGGGCATGTTGACCGTGCTGATGACCGGGGCGAACCCCTGCGGCCCGTCGACCCGCATGGCCAGGGCGTACGACAGCGAGGCCAGCGAGATGGTGAGCAGGCCGACGAAGAGGAAGCCCACGACCACCCCGAGCACCGGGGCGCGCAGCCCGAGCGCGACCGCGACGAGCACCAGCAGCAGCGACTGGACCAGCAGCAGGACCACGTCCTTGAGCGCCCGGCCCAGCAGCAGCGCGAGCCGGCTGACGGGGGTGACCCGCATCCGCTCGATCACCCCGACCTGCTTCTCGAGCAGGATGCCGAAGCCCGCGAACGCGGCGCTGAACAGGCCGAGCTGGATGAGCAGCCCGGGGACCAGGGTCTGCCAGGAGTCGCCCTCGCCGCCGAGGGGCACGTCCCTCAGCAGCGGGCCGAAGAAGATCAGATAGAACATGGGCTGCAGCAGCCCGAAGACCACGCCGACCTTGGAGTTCAGGGCCTGGCGGAGATAGCGGCCGAAGATCAGGCCGGTGTCGGAGAACAGGTGGGACACGGCGGGGGGCTCCTGAGTCGCTAGACGGCGATCGGGGTGGCGTCGGGCTCGGCGGTGCGGCGCCCGGTGATGGCGATGAAGGCGTCCTGGAGGGTGGCCTCGGGCGACCCGCCGTACCGGGCCTTGAGCGCGGCGGCGGTGCCCTCGGCGACCACCGTGCCGCGGTCGACGACGACCAGCCGGTCGGCGAGCGCCTCCGCCTCGTCGAGGTAGTGGGTGGTCAGGAAGACGGTCATCCCCTGGCCATCCCGCAGCCGGCGGATCAGGTCCCACAGGTCGGCCCGGCTCCCGGGGTCGAGCCCGGTGGTGGGCTCGTCGAGGAAGAGCACCGCGGGCCGGTGGGTGAGGCCCATGGCGATGTCGAGGCGGCGCCGCTGACCGCCGGACAGGGCGCCGCACTTGCGGTCGAGCAGCTCGGTCAGGTCGAGGTCGGCGGCGAGTTCCTCGGCGCGGGCGGCCGCCTCGGCCTTGCCGAGCCGGTACATGCGCCCCTGGCTGACGAGTTCCTCGCGGACGGAGACGGAGGGGTCCACGCCGCCGGACTGGGCGACGTAACCGATCTTCCGGCGCACCCCCTCCGGGTCCCGGGCCAGGTCGCACCCGGCGACGGTCGCGGCCCCGCCCGTGGGGGCGAGCAGGGTGGTGAGCATGCGCAGGGTCGTGGTCTTGCCCGCGCCGTTGGGGCCGAGGAAGCCGAGGATCTCGCCCGGCCGGACGGTGAGGTCGATGCCGCGGACGGCCTCCACGGGGCCGCGCTTGGTCTGGAAGGTCCGGGCGAGCCCGGCCGTGCTGATGACTGGCATGCGCCTAGAAAAGCAGGGAGACTTAAATTTTGCAACGACCCCAAAATTTAAGAGACACCATGGAAGCTAGGATGGGGGCATGGCGGAAGGGCTCAGGGAACGCAAGAAGCGGCAGGTCAGACAGCGCATCTCGGACATGGCCACCGCGCTCTTCCTGGAGCACGGCTTCGAGGCGGTCACCATCGCCGCGGTCGCCGAGGTCGCCGATGTGTCGGTCAACACCGTCTACAACTACTTCCCCGCCAAGGAGGACCTCCTCTTCGACCGCGAGGAGGAGGTCGTCGAGCGCGCCTCACGGCTCGTACGGGAGCGCGGGGAGGGCGTGTCGGCGGTGCGGGCGGTGCTGGCCCGGCTCCGGGAGGACGTCGCGGAGCGGAACCCGTACGCCGGGATGGACCCCGGCTACGCGCGCTTCCTGCGGATCATCCAGGAGTCCCCGACGCTGATGGCCCGCGTGCTGCGGATGCAGGGCCGGATGGTCGACCGGCTCGCGGCCACCCTGCGGGAGGAGACCGGGGCCCCGCCGGACGATCCGACGCCCGAGTTCATCGCCCACCAGGTCATCGGCATGCAGAACGCCGTGGACCGCAGCATCGGACGCTGCCACACCGCGGGCAGCACCCCGGAGGAGACATCCGCGGAGGTGCTGCGGCAGATCGACGTCATGGAGTCGCTCCTCAGTGACGGCGTCCTCAACTATGCGGTGAAGAACACACCGTGACGCGCCTTACTAGGGGCTGCCACAAGGGGTGAACGGGCGTTAAGGTCCGGCCAACGGCGTCAGTTACGCAACGTACGAAAGGACGTGAAACGTGGCCAGGAAGCTCGCGGTCATCGGGGCCGGACTCATGGGATCCGGCATCGCGCAGGTCTCCGCCCAGGCGGGCTGGGACGTCGTGCTGCGTGATGTGACCGACGAGGCGCTGCGCCGCGGCACCGACGCCATCCGCGCCTCGTACGAGAAGTTCGTCGCCAAGGGCAAGCTGGAGGCCGAGGCCGCCGAGCAGGCCCTGGCGCGCATCACCACCACGACCGAGCTGGAGGCCGCCGCCGACGCGGATGTCGTCGTGGAGGCCGTCTTCGAGAAGATCGAGGTCAAGCGGGACATCTTCCGCACCCTGGACGGCCTGGTCAAGGACGACACCATCCTCGCCTCCAACACCTCGGCCATCCCGATCACCAAGATCGCGGCGGCCACCGAGCGCCCCGAGCGGGTCGTGGGCATCCACTTCTTCTCGCCCGTCCCGATGATGCGGCTGTGCGAGCTGGTGCGCGGCTACAAGACCAGCGACGAAACCCTCGCCGCCGCCCGGGAGTTCGCCGAGGGCGTCGGCAAGACCTGTATCGTCGTCAACCGCGACGTCGCGGGGTTCGTGACCACCCGCCTGATCTCCGCGCTCGTCGTCGAGGCCGCGAAGCTGTACGAGTCCGGGGTGGCCACCGCCGAGGACATCGACACCGCCTGCAAGCTGGGCTTCGGCCATGCGATGGGACCCCTCGCCACGGCCGACCTGACCGGGGTGGACATCCTGCTGCACGCCACGGAGAACATCTACACCGAGTCCCAGGACGAGAAGTTCGCGCCGCCGGAGATCATGCGCCGCATGGTCGACGCCGGCGACATCGGGCGCAAGAGCGGCGGCGGGTTCTACCACTACTGACCCGGCACGCACCCGCCCGCTTCTGCCCCTGATGCGCCTCAAACGCAATCAGGGGCAGGAGCACCCTTGCGGGTGAATTCGGTATCGGTTCGCTTACAACCGGCAACTTCACCGCATGAGAGACAGTCAGTTCGGTAGACCAGATTGCTCATGCCAGATTGCTCATGGGAGACCGGGGGCATCTCCCAGCGGTGGCTGGGGGAGCACCACGTTGGGGAGCGCATATGCACATCAGGGGCGACCACGCCGAGCTCGTCGTCGGGGGTCGACTCGACGTCCGGAGCGCGGCGGACGCCCGTACGGCCTTGCACACCGCCCTTGAATCCGGCGGCGGGGACCTCGTACTCGACCTGACCGAGCTGGACTCCTGGGACGCCACCGGGCTCGGCGTGATCATGGGGGCCCACCGGAAGGCCGGCCGGGCCGGCCGGCGGCTGGTGCTGCGCGGGGTGCCGCCCCAGATGCAGCGACTGCTGGTGGCCACCCGGCTGCACCGGATCCTGGCCATCGAAGGCGGGCTCGAAGTCGAGTCGCTGCCGCGCGTCTGAGCGCCGGGGCGAGGCGGAGGCGAGCGCCCGGGGCCGGTGTGACGCCGCCGCGCGGCCGAGCGCGGCGTACGGGGGCCGGACGGCGCCACGGGGCGGCGCGACCTCACTCCCCGTCAGTGGATACTGTGGGGAGGTCCAGGGTCCGGTGACTTCGCCGGACACCATCCCTACGGCGGGCACCGGACCGGAAGCGACGGCAAGGCGCGCGTGCGGACAGGCCGGGAGCCGGACAGCACGCCACGCACCTGGGGGGCTTTCACCATGGATCCGACGAACCGCGGGTCGGAAGAGCACGGCCGCGACACCCCGACCCCGCACCCCGCGGACGGCGGTGGCGGCACCCCGCGGTCGCCGCGCGACCCGCTCACCCCGCACCTCGGCGGCTCCGCCGCCACGCCCGTGCGCACGGTGCGGCTGGTCTCCGGGGACTTCCTGCTGACGGTCAACCCGGTCGACGGCAGCGAGATAGAGCCCTGCCCGCCCGGCGAGCGGCCCGCCCGCCCCGAGCGCCGCGGCCCCGACGAGCGCGCCGAGCTGCGCCGGGCCGCCGCCCCGCCGCTGCCCGCGGGCGCGGTGGCCCTCGAAGTGCCCATGCTGGAGCGGGAGGAGGAGCGCGAGCGGCTGGGACGGCTGCTCGCCCGCGGCCGCTCGGTGCGGGTCACCGGGCCCTCCGGCGCGGGCCGCAGCAGGCTGCTGGACGCCGTCGCCGCGGACTGCGAGAGCCTGGCGCCCGACGGGGTCGTACGCCTCTCCGGCTACCGCCGCACCCCCACCGACCTGCTCCACGAGCTGTACGCGACCGTCTACCGCGCCTCCCTCCACCGGCCCGGCCGGGCGGAGCTGCTGGAGGCCGTCGCGGAGATCGGCGCGGTCGTCGTGCTGGACGACGTCGAGTTCGGCGGCGCCGCGCTGGACGAGTTCCTGGACGCGACGCCCGAGTGCGCCTTCCTGATCTCGGCCACCCCCGCCGTCCCGGCCCCCTCCGCCGGGTCGCACCTCGAAGAGGTCTTCCTCTCCGGGCTGAGCCGCACCGGGTCCCTGGAACTGCTGGAGAGGGCCGTACGGCGGCCCCTGGAGGAGGACGAGCGGAGCTGGGCCGCGGACCTGTGGTTCGAGTCCGAGGGGCTGCCGCTGCGGTTCGTCCAGGCCGGAGCGCTGCTGCGGCAGCGCGACGCGCTGCGGGGGGAGGAGCGGCGGCCCGCCGGGACGGCCGACACCGACGCAGGCTCCGCCTCGGGCTCGGGTGCCGTCTCCGGCTCGGGTGCCGCCTCCGGCCCGGGCTCCGGCAGCGGTTCGGGCTCCGGCAGCGGTTCGGGTTCCGGGTCCGGCAGCGATTCGGCTTCCGGGTCCGCCGGGGCCGGCGCGCGGGACATCCCGCTGCCGACGCTCGCCGAGGGCTCGGCCCCGGTCGCGCTGATCGCCTCCCGGCTGAGCGCGGCGGCCCGCGACGCCCTGCGGTTCGCGGTCGCGCTCGGCGGCGAGTGCCCGCACCAGACGCACCTGCCCGCGCTGGCCGGGGACACCCACGCCGACGCGGCGCTCGGCGAGCTGATCGCCGGCGGCCTGGTCACCCCCGCCGGCCCGCACTACCGGCTCGCCGTCGGCGTGGCCGACCAGCTCGCCGCCGACGGCTACGCGGACGAGACGGCCGAGCGCGCGGCCGCCGTCGCCCGGCACTACGCCTGGTGGGCCGGCCACCCCTCGGTCGCCCCGGAGCGGGTCGCCGTCGAGGCCGACGCGATCCTCACCGCCATGGCCGCCCTGGTCGCCGAGCGGGAGCCCGGCCGCGCCGAGGCCGCCGTGCTGCTGGCCCGCAGCGCCACCCCCGCCTTCGCCGCCGCGCTGCACTGGGGCGCCTGGGAGCGCGCCCTGCGCCACGGCCAGGAGGCCGCGCGGCTGGCCGGACAGGTGGCCGAGGAGGCGTACTTCCACCACGAGCTGGGCGTCCTCGCGCTGTGCACGGGCAATCTGGAACGGGCCCGGGCCGAGCTGGAGGCGTCCATCGGGCTGCGCGGCGTGCTGGCCGACAAGCCCGGCACGGTCGCGGGCCGGCGCGCCCTCGCCCTGGTCACCGACCGCTCCGGCGGCCCCGCAGCCCCCGGCGGCCCGGGGGCTGCGGACGGTCGTCGTTCGGCGGCGGGGGAAGAGGTCTCGGACGCGCGCCACGACGAGTCGGCCTCGCCGCCCGCCGGCGGGTCCGCCGGGCGGCGGGACCCGGCCGACACGGAGATCACGGTGGTCACCCCGCGGGTCGCGACGACCGAGCCCCTCAGCCGCGTCGACGTGCTCGCCGCCGTCCGCTCCGCCGGCGCGGCCGGTGCGGCCGGTTCCGCGGGTCCGGCCGACGGCAGCGGCCGCACGGCGGGCGCGGGCGGCGTGAGGGGCGGCCGGACCCCGCTCGGCCGCCGCTTCGCGGCGCTGACCGGCGCCCGGCGCAACCTGGTCGCGGCGGGCGCGGGCGCCCTGCTCCTCGCCGTCCTCGGCACGGTGGTGACCCTCGGCGTGACGTCGGGCGACGGGGACGAGGGCTCCGCCGACACCGTCAAGCCCGGCCCGTCGTCCTCCCGGCAGGACGACGACAAGGGGCTGACCGCCGACGAGCCCACGAGCGGCGCGGGCGAGAGCAGCCGGCCGGGCCCCAGCGGCGTCCCCGGGGCGCCCACGTCCCCGTCCACGCTGGTCAGCGGTTCGCCCAGCGCCACGGAGAGCCCGACCGCCCCGTCCTCGAGCGGCGAGGCCTCACCGACGGACAAGTCGTCGTCCCCGTCCTCGTCCGGGTCCACCACCCACAGCCCGACCCGCACCCCCACCAGGCCGCCGACCAGCCCCCCGACCAAGCCCCCGACCCAGACGCCCACCAGCCCGGCGACCACCCCGCCCTCCACCGCCACCACGAGCCCCGGAGGCGACACCACGAACACGGCGAGCGGCCCGGCGACCACGGCGAGCGGCTCCGCCTCCACGTCCCCGACCACCTCCGCGTCGGCGGGCTCGTCGAAGAGCGTGCCGGCGTAGGCGGCCGACACGGCGAGAAAGCGGCGGGAGAACAGCGGGAAAACACCGCGGCGCGGCCCGGCGATGCCGGACCGCGCCGCGCGCGCGTGTGTGGATGGGGGGAGAGGGCTCTCAGAACAGCCGCAGCTTGTCGTCCTCGACGCCGCGCAGCGCGTCGTAGTCCAGGACGACACAGCCGATGCCGCGGTCCGTGGCGAGCACCCGCGCCTGCGGCTTGATCTCCTGCGCCGCGAAGATCCCCTTCACCGGGGCCAGATGCGGATCGCGGTTGAGCAGCTCCAGATAGCGGGTCAGCTGCTCGACACCGTCGATCTCCCCGCGCCGCTTGATCTCCACCGCGACGGTCGCGCCGTCCGCGTCCCGGCAGAGAATGTCCACGGGGCCAATGGCAGTGGGGTATTCACGCCGAATAAGCGTCCAGCCATCGCCAAGTGTCTCGATACGATCGGCCAGCAACTCCTGCAGATGGGCCTCGACCCCGTCCTTGATCAGACCGGGGTCCACCCCCAGTTCGTGCGAGGAGTCGTGCAGCACTTCCTCCATGGTGATGATGAGCTTCTCGCCCGCCTTGTTCACCACGGTCCACACATCGCCGTCGCCCTCCTTGAGGGTGCACGGCGGAGACATCCAGTTGAGGGGTTTGTAGGCCCTGTCGTCCGCGTGGATCGACACACTGCCGTCGGCCTTGATCAGGATCAGACGGGGTGCCGAGGGGAGGTGGGCGGTGAGCCGGCCGGCGTAGTCCACGGAGCAACGGGCGATGACGAGACGCATGGTCGGCAACGCTACTCGACGGCGGGCGGCCGACGCGATTCGTCCGGCGATGGGCCCCTTCAGTGGTGGCTGGTTGTGGACGCATTCTCCTGGTGCGCCCGCAGTGGCCGAATTACCGTTGAAGCGGGCGGTCGTCACGCGGGTACGCTCCGTCGCCGTCCGCCCATCCGTCCCTGAGACCCCCGTCACGGGGGTCGCGAGAGGAGAATCCATGTCGCTCGACGTCTCACCGGCCCTCCTTGCACAGGCCGAGCGAGGCGAGGTCGACGAAGCCGACTTCGTCGACTGCGTCCGGACCTCCCTACCGTACGCATGGGAGATGATCAGCTCTCTGGTGGCCCAGCTGAAGGTCGACGGCGGGGAGTTCGCCGACAACCAGACGCCGCCGCCGGACGAGCAGGCCCGCGGCCAGCTGCTGCGGGCGCTCGCGAGCGACGCGATACGAGGCGCGCTGCAGCGCCACTTCGGGGTACGGCTGGCCTTCCAGAACTGCCACCGGGTGGCGGTGTTCCCGTTGGACGGCTCGGCCGACGAGAGACTGGCCCGCTTCACCTCGTCCCGCGGTCAGCTGCTGAACCAGTCTCCTGAGCTGCGCGACTGCTGACCCGACCGTCCGCTGCCGCTCCACTGAGGGGGAAATGGAGGGGGAGGTGTCTTGAGCGCGGGGGTGTCCAGGCCCGGACAGTGCCTAGCTCAGGAGCGGCAGCACTTCCGCGCCCAGCCGGCGCACGTTCTCCTCCGTGGCCGCCAGGTCGCCCGAGCCCTCCACCAGGAGCGCGAAGCGGCGGATGCCGGTGCGCTCCGCCGTCGCCGCCAGCCGGTCCGCGCACAGCCGCGGCGGTCCGACCGGGTGCAGCCCGCACAGCAGCTCGGCGTAGGCCAGCGGATCGCGCATCCGGCGCGGCCGCCCGTCCACCGTCACATGCGCGTCGAGCCCCTGGCGCAGCCAGCCGGGCATGGCCTTGAGGAGGGTCTCCGCCGCCTCCGGGCGCGCGTCAGCGATCTGCACCACCCCCGCCGAGACATGCTCGGCCGCCACCGCGGCCACCTCCTCGGGGCAACGGCCCGCGGCCAGCGCCGATTTCCGCCACAGCTCGACCACCTCGGCCTTCTCGTCGTCCCCACAGTGCATCCCCAGCAGCATGGGCAACCCGCGCTCGGCGGCCAGCCGCACGCCGCGCGGTGAGGTACAGGCCACGATCACGGGCGGCCCGGACGCCGCCCGGTCGCCCAGCGCCTCGTCGGGGCGCGGCACGACGGGCACCTCGCGGAAGGCGTACCGCTCGCCGGCCGCGCCCACCCGCGCTTCGCGCAGCCAGCGCAGCAGCAGGTCCAGCGACTCGGGGAAGTCCCGCTCGTAGGCCCGCAGACCGGTGCCGAACACCTCCAGGTCCACCCACGGCCCGCCCCGGCCGACCCCCAGCGTGAAGCGCCCCCCGGAGACGAGATGGAGCAGCGCGGCCTGTTCTCCCAGCGCGACGGGGTGCGCGGTCGGCAGGACGCTCACGGCCGTGCCGACGCCTATTCTCCGGGTGCGGCCGAGCAGCAGCGCGGCGAGCGTGACCGCGGAAGGGCAGACGCCGTACGGGACGAAGTGGTGCTCGGCGAGCCACACCGCGTCCAGCCCCGCCTCCTCGGAGACGTACGCGGACCGGACCGCCCGGTGCAGCGCCTCCCCCTGCCCCTGGCCCGGGAATTGGGCGGCGAGGATGAAAGCCCCCACGCGCATTGCCATCTGCCTCCTCTTGCGGCCGACGCCGCCGACACGGGCACCCTCCCCCGCATAGGCATTAACGCCTGACACGTGCCAAGGGCACGGCTTGGCAAGAAGTTTTCATGATGATCGGAGGGCGCCTGTGGATGCGGCTTTCGGGGACCGTGACGGTAACGCGTACGCTGGTCACAGTCAGTAGCTCCCAGCGTCCTTCGAGGTGCCCCGTGTCCCCACGCCGAAACCGCCCGCGAGGCGGCGAGAATCCGAGCGGCCGCGATGACGAGGACCGCGCGGACCGCTATGGGCTGGAGACGACACAGAGCTGGCGGGGCGAGGAGTGGGTGGTCCGCCAGATCGGCGGGGGCGCCGCCGCCAAGCACTACCGCTGCCCCGGCTGCGACCAGGAGATCCCACCCGGGGTGCCGCACATCGTGGCCTGGCAGCAGTACAGCGGCGTGGACGACCGCCGCCACTGGCACAAGTCCTGCTGGAACGCGCGGGACCGCCGGAGCGCGAAGCTCCAGCGGTCCCGTAACGCGCCGAGATATTAGCCCTGCGGCCTCATGGGCCGCTTGTCACACGTCGCGCTTCTCGAGCAGCGCGTACGCGGCGACGAGCGCGGCGAAGGTGATGCCGGCCAGCACGCCCAGCTGCGACCAGCCGGTCCCGAGCTCGTCGTCGATCTGGAAGAGCGCGGCCAGCGACTGGGGCGAGGAATACTTCTGCATCTTCTCGCCCAGGGTCTGCAGGCTGCTCGACATCATCAGGAAGGCGGGGAGGATCGCCGGCAGCAGCACCACACCGAGCATCGTGGTGATCGCGCCGGCGGAGTGCCGCAGCATGCTGCCGACCGCGAGCGAGAGGAGCCCGAGCAGGGAGACATACAGCCCGGCCCCCAGGGTCGCCCCCATCATCTGCTTGCTCGTCGGCTCCTGGACGCCGGGCCCGCTGTGCATCCCCGAGCTCATCCAGGCCACCAGCGCCAGCGCGACGGTCGTGGTCACGAAGGACACCGCGAAGAAGACGAGGGCCTTCGCGGTCAGCACCCGCGAGCGCTGCGGTGAGGCGGTGAAGGTCGTGCGGATCATCCCGGTGCCGTACTCGGAGGAGACCACGAGCACGCCGAGCGTGACGATGCACAGCTGGCCGAGGAGCGTGCCGAACAGACCGGGGATGGTGGTCGGCGTGCTGGAGTAGTCGCTGTCGTTGGTGCCCCCGGCCACGAGCAGCCCGATGCCGACGACCAGCGCGACCATGACGCTCAGCGTCCAGATCGTCGAGCGCACCGACTTGATCTTGGTCCACTCGGAGGCGATGGCGTGCCCCAGGTGGGTGCGCCGGATCGGGATCGGCGAGGTGTACCCGGCGACGGGCCCGGCGGCGTACCCCTGCTGCGGCGCGCCCTGCGGGGCCTGCGCCCCCGGCTGGTGGGCCTGCGGCGCCTGCGGTGCCTGCTGGTAGTGCGCCTGCTGCTGGGGCTGCCCGGGCTGCTGGGGCGCGTGCTGCGGTGCGCCCTGAGGTGCCTGTCCGGTGTGCTGGGGCGGCTGCTGGTGGGGCGCCTGCTGGTGGGGCGCGTGCTGCGGTGCGCCCTGGGGGGCCTGTCCGGTGTGCTGGGGTGCCTGCTGGTGGGGTGCCTGCTGGTGGGGCGCGTGCTGCGGTGCGCCCTGGGGGGCCTGTCCGGGCTGCTGGGGCGGCTGCGGCGGGGCGGGCGGCTGGGTCCCCTGGGCCGGCTGCTGGTAAGGGGTGGTCATCGGGCGTCCTCGCTGTCGCGCTTGTTCATGTCGGCGGCGGCCGGCGCGGCGGCCGGAGCCGGGGGAGCGGCCGGCGGCTGCGCCGGGGCTGCGGCCTGCGGGGCGGCGGGCGCACCCTGCGGGGCGGCGGGCATGCCCTGACCGGCCTGGGGCTGCTGCGGCTGCCAGGGGGCCTGGCCGGGCGCGGGCTGACCGGGCGCGGGCTGGCCCTGGGCGGGCTGGCCGGGGGGCGCGGGCGGCGGGTTGTAGCCCGGCATGGCGCCCACGGGCGGGTAGCCGCCGGGCGCGCCGCCCGCGGTCGGCGGGGCGTAGCCGTACGGCGCGCCCTGCGGGGCCATGCCCGGCACCGCTTCCTGCAGCCCCGCCCGCTGGTCGACGGTCGAGCGGTAGTCCACGGCGCCCTGCGTCATCCGCATGTACGCCTCCTCCAGCGACGCCTGGTGCGGGGAGAGCTCCCACAGGCGGACGTCCGCCTCGTGCGCCAGGTCGCTGATCCGCGGCAGCGGCAGGCCGGTCACCCGCAGCGCGCCGTCCTGCTCCGGGAGCACCTGGCCGCCGGCCTCGCTCAGCGCGGCGGTCAGCTTCTCGCGCTGGTCCGGCTCCCCGTCCGGGGTGCGGACCCGCGCGAAGTCCGCGGAGTTGTAGGAGATGAAGTCCTTGACGCTCATGTCGGCGAGCAGTTGCCCGCGCCCGATCACGATCAGGTGATCGGCGGTCAGCGCCATCTCGCTCATCAGGTGGCTGGAGACGAAGACCGTGCGGCCCTCGGAGGCCAGCTGCTTCATCAGGTTGCGGACCCACAGGATGCCCTCCGGGTCCAGGCCGTTGACCGGCTCGTCGAAGAGCAGCACTTGCGGGTCGCCCAGCAGGGCGGCCGCGATGCCCAGGCGCTGCCCCATGCCCAGCGAGAACCCCTTGGACCGCTTCCGCGCGACGCTCTGCAGCCCGACCACGCCCAGCACCTCGTCGACCCGGCGGGCCGGGATGCCGGAGAGCTGGGCCAGGCACAGCAGGTGCTGGCGAGCGCTGCGCCCGCCGTGCACGGCCTTCGCGTCGAGGAGGGCGCCCACCTGCCGCGGGGCGTTGGGCAGCCGGCGGAAGGGGTAGCCGCCCACGGTGACATGGCCGGCGGTGGGCTCGTCGAGCCCCAGGATCATGCGCATCGTCGTCGACTTGCCGGATCCGTTCGGTCCCAGGAAGCCGGTGACGGCCCCGGGCCGCACCTGGAACGACAGGTTGTACACGGCCGTCTTGGCGCCGTAGCGCTTCGTCAGGCCGACTGCCTCGATCATTGTCCGCCCCTCGTGCGATGAATCCGGGGCGCTCGCCCCCGTGCGGGTTAGGAGGATAACCGTGTAGTCGTGGTTCCCGTTAAGCGAGAGCCGAGAGCGGATCGTGACGAGACCGCGTCCTCATGCGCGTGCCCCGCGCCGCACGAGGCGGGCGCGGGGCACGAGACGCGCTCAGCGGACGTCCGGACCGGATCGCACGGGGTGATCCGGCGGATGATCCGGCGTCACCGGCGCCGGGTATCGGCGGTGCTCGGCGTCAGCGGCTCTGCTGGGCCGGGACACCGCGCGAGATCGACTCGTCCTCGCTGGGGGAGCCGGCCGCGGCCACCGCGGCACCGGTCAGCGTGGCCAGCATCTCGCGGACGTTGGTCAGCTGGGCGTTGATGCTGTCGCGGCGGTTGGTGAGGGCCGCCAGCTCGCGCTCGGACTCGCTGCGGATGCGGTCCGCCTTGGCGTTGGCGTCCGCCACGATGTCCTCGGCCTGGCGCTGTGCGGTCTCCACCGTCTGGCGGGCGCGGCGCTCGGCGTCCGTACGCAGCTTCTCGGCCTCCAGGCGCAGCTGCTCCGCCCGGTGCTCGATCTCCGCCAGCCGCTTCTCGGCCTTGGCCTGACGGGAGGCCAGGTCGCGCTCGGACTGCTCGCGGCGCTTGGCGAGGTTCGTCTCGAAGTCCGCGGCGGCCTGGGCGGCCTTGGCGCGGGTCTCCTCGAAGAGGGAGTCCGCCTCCTCGCGCTTCTGCTGCGCGTCCTTCTGCGCGTCCTGACGCAGCGTCGCCGCCTCGCCCTTGGCCTTCTCGACGATCCGGGCGCCCTCGTCCTCCGCCTTCGCCTTGCGCTCGGCGGCGAACGCCTCCGCGTCGTTGCGCACCTGCTGGGCCGCCGACTCGGCGAGCTCGCGGTGCTGTTCGGCGGCCCGGCGGGCCTCCTCACGCAGATCCTTGGCCTCCTCCTCGGCGAGGCGGAGGATCTTCTCGACGCGGGCGCCGAGCCCCGCGTACGAGGGCTCCGCGTCGTTGATCTGGGCCTGAGCGTTCTGCGTCTCGAGGTGCAGCTCCTCGATGCGCTTTTCCAGAGAGGTGATACGGGCCAGTGCACTGTCACGGTCGGCGACGAGCTTGGTAATGCGGTCGTCCACCTGACCGCGGTCGTATCCACGCCGCACGAGCTCGAAGCCGAAGGGGGAGGAAGTGTCGCTCATGGGGTTCCTGTCGAAAGAGACCGGTGAGGTGATAGAGGGAATCCTAGGGGGCCAAACGGCGTGTCATCGAGTCAACGTCCGTTCGATCTGCACAATGTCCAGCCTTTTGAGTGGCAAGCAGACGGATGGCTTGTCACTCGTCGGGATGATACGGACACGCTGCGGGCGTGTCTCTAGCACCCCCGCACGGAACCCGCACGGAACCCGTACGGGACCCGCTCAGCCGTCCGAACGCTTGCCCGTCGCCCGGCTTCCCGCGCCGGCGCCCGTCTTGACCCCACCGCTGTCCTTCCCGCCGGACCCGCCCGACGCGGGGGCCTCGAAGGATTCCAACGCGGCCAGCACGTCCTGGACACGGGAGATCTCCGCGTTGATGTCCTCCTGACGCCGTTTGAGCAGCTCCAGCTCGCGCTTGCCGTCGTCCACGATCCGCTTGGCCTCGGCCTCCGCCTCCGCGCGCACCCGCTCCGCGTCCCGCGTCGCGTCCGCCTTCTTCTGCTCGGCCTCCTTCAGCAGCGTCTCGGCCTTCTTCACGGCGGCGATACGGACCTTGCTGGCCTCGCTGTTGGCGTCCGAGACCAGCGTCTTGGCCTTCTCCTCGGCCTTCACCAGCTGCGCGGTCGCCGCCGCGACCAGCTTGTCGACGCGCTCCCCGGTCGCCTTCATCTGCTCCGCGGACTCCCGGCGGGCCCGCTCGTGCAGCTCCTCCACCTCGGCCTCGGCCCGGGCCCGCAGCTCCTCGGCCCGCTCCCGGATGGCGGTCGCGTCGCCCCGCGCCTCGCCGAGCATCCGGTCGGAGTCCGTACGCGCCTTCTCCACCAGGCCGTTCGCCTGCGCGGTCGCCTCGCTGACGATCCGTTCGGCCTCCTTGCGGGCCGCGCCCACCATCGTGTCGGCCTGCTCCTCGGCGGCGGTCGCGGCCCGCAGCGCGGCCTCCCGCGCCTCCGCCGTCAGCCGCTCCGCCTCCGCCGTGGACTCGGTGACCAGCCGGTCGGCCTGGATCGCCGCCTCCGAGCGCCGCTTGTTGGCGTCCTCGCGCGCCTCGTCGACCGTACGCTCCGCCTCGGCCCGCGCCTCGGAGCGGATCCGCTCCGCGTCCGTCGCCGCCTCGGCCGCCACCCGCTCCGACTCCGCGCGGGTGCGCGCCGCGTGCTGCTGCGCCGACGTCACGGTCTCGGCCGCCTCGGTGCGCAGCCGCTCGGCCTCCGCGCCGGCGTCCGCCAGCAGCCGCTCGGCCTCCTTCGTCGCCTCGCCGACCAGCCGGTCGGCCTGCGCGGCGGCCTCCGAGCGGATGTTGTTGGCGTCCCCACGGGCCTGGGCCCGGGTGCGCGCCGCGTCCTGCTCGGCCGTCGCCCGCGCGTCGGACGCCTCCGTACGGAGCTGCTGCGCACGCGCGCCCGCCTCCGCGACCAGCCGCTGGGCCTCCTCCGTCGCGCCGCTGACCAGCGTGTCGGCCTGCTCGGCCGCCTCGTTGCGGAGCTTGTTGGCGCTGCGCCGGGCGTCGTCCAGGACCTCCTGGGCCTCGGTGCGCAGCCGCTCGGCCTCGCGGGTGGCCTCGGCGACCAGCCGGTCCGCCTGCTCGGCGGCGTCCGAACGGCGCCGGTTGGCCTCCTCCCGGGCCTGGCCGGTGAGCCGGTCCGCCTCCGCGATCGCCTCCGCGACCGTGCGCTCCGCCAGCGCCTTGGCGGCCTCCGACTCCTCCTGCGCCTCGCGCCGCAACCGCGCCGCGTCCTCGGCGGCCCGCTCCCGCTCGGCGTGCGCGTCCGCGCGGACCCGGTCCGCCTCGGCCTGCGCCTCGTGGCGGGTGCGCTCCGCCGCGTGCTCGGCGGCCGTACGCAGCCCGGTGATCTCCTCCTCGGCCTGCTCGTGCAGCCCCGCGACCGCGTCCCGCACCTGCTGCGCGGTCTGCTCGGCGGCCGACACCAGCTCGGCCGCGTGCCGCTCGGCCTCCTCGACCAGCCGCTGCGCCTCTTCCTGCGCCTCGGTGACCCGGTTGCGGGCGGCGGCCAGCAGCTCCTCGCTCTGCTCGTGCGCCAGGCTCCGCTCCCGCTGGGCCTCCTCGCGGGCGTCGCCCAGGGTCTGCTCGGCCTCGCGGCGGCGGCGGGCCGCCTCCTCCTGGGCGGCCGCGAGCGCCTCGGCGGCCTCGGCCCCGAGCCGCTCGGCGGCGGCGTTCGCCTCCGCCCGCACCCGGTCGGCCGTCTCCTGTGCCTCGGTGCGCAGCCGCTCGGCCTCCGCGGCGGCCTCGCCGCGCAGCCGCACCGCGACCGCCTCGCCCTCGGCGCGCATGTCCGACGCGTCCGCGACGGCCTCGTCCCGCAGCCGGTCCGCCTCCGCCTCGGCCTGCTGGCGCAGCGCGGCCAGCCGCTCGGCGGACTCGGCGCGCAGCCGCTCCGTGTCGTCCGCCGCCTCCCGGCGCAGCCGCTCCGACTCCTCGCGGGCCTCGCGTAGCGCCTGGTCGGCCGAGGCGAGCCGCTGCTCGGCCTCCCCCTGGAGCCGGGCCAGCTCGGCCTCGGCCTCCGCGCGGCGGTCGGCGGCGACCGCCTCCGCCTCCTCGCGGATCCGCCGGGCGGCGTCCGCCGCCTCCGTCCTGACCTGCTCGGCCTGCGTCTCGGCCGAGGTCACCAGCTCCTCGGCCTCGCCGCGGGCCCGCTCCAGCGCCTCGTCGGCCTGCCGGCGCAGCGCCGCGGCCCGCTCGATCGCCTCGGTCCGCACCCGCTCGCTCTCGGCGGTGGCGCCCGAGCGGGTCTCCTCCGCGTCGGCCTTCGCCTTGGCCAGCAGCTCCTCGGCGGTGCCGGCCGCCTCCTCGATCTGCTGCACCGCCTCCCGGCGGGCCTCGGCGCGGATCCGCTCGCCCTCGGTCACCGCCTCCGCGCGCAGCTGCTCGGCCTCGCCGCGCAGCCGGCGGGCCTCCTCCTGCAGCTCGACGGTCTTGGCGCGGTACTCCTTGGTGTCGTCCTTCGCCGCGCCCTTCAGCTGCTCGGCGGTGTCGTGCGCCTCGGCCCGCAGCCGGTCCGCCTCGGCCTCCGCCTTGGCCCGGATCCGCTCCGCCTCGTCGGCCGCCGCCTTCGTGGTGGCCTGCGCGTTCTCCGAGGCCCGGGTCAGCACCTCCTCGGCGCTGCGGGCCGCCTTGGCCAGCTGCGCGGCCGAGTCCTCGGCAGCCTTGGCGCGCGCGGTCTCCTCCGCCTCGGCGATCAGCCGCTCGGCCTCGGCACGGGCGTCGTCCCGCAGCTGCTCGGCCTCCGCGCGCAGCGCCTCGGCCTCCTTGGTGGCCTCGCCGACCAGCCGGGCGATCTCCGCCTTCGCGGTCCGGGTGCGCTGCTCGTTGTCCGTCTCGGCGGCCGACAGCCGCTTGGCGGCGGCCTCCTTGGCCTCCGTGACCACCTTCTCCGCCTCGGCGCGCGCCTCGCGCAGCGCGGCCTCGGCCTCCTGCATGCGCTGCTCGGCCGACCGGGTCAGCTCGGCGGCCTGCTTGCGCGCCTGGTCCGACTCGGAGGCGGTGGAGGTGCGCAGCTGCTCGGCGTGGGTGGCGGCCTCCTGCGCCTGGGCGCCGGCCGTGCTCAGCAGCCGCTCGGCCTCCGTACGGGCGCGGCGCAGGATCGCTTCGGCTTCCGCGCGGGCCGACTCGGCCTCCGCGCCCAGCCGCTCCCGGGTCTGGTCGGCCAGCCGCTGCGCCTCGGCGCGGGCGGCGGCGAGCGCCTGCTCGGCCTCGGCCCGCGACTCGTCCAGGAGCCGGCGGGCCTGCGCCTCGCTGCGGGCCCGCAACTGCTCGGCCCAGGCGACGTTCTCGTTGACGTGCGACTCGACGGTGGCGCGGCGCTCGGCGAGTTCCTGGTCGAGGCGCTGACGGCGCGCCACCGCCTCGGCGTGCAGCTCGGCTTCGAGCCGGGCCTGCCGCTCGGCCTGCTCCTGGAGCAGCCGCTGGGTCTGGGCCCGGGTCTCGCGCAGCTCGCGCTCGGCGTCGGCGCGCAGCTGGTCCGCCTGGATCTGCGCGTTCCGCAGCAACTGCTCGGCCTGGTAGCCGAGGTTGGCGCTGTCGTAGGCAGGGCGGCTCGCGAGATTGCGGCGCGCCTCGTGCAGCTTGGCGCGCAGCACCTCGACTTGGTAGCCGAGGTCGTCGGCGTGCTGGACGGCCTTCTCCCGCTCGGTCTTCAGCCGCTCCATCTCGGCCTCGAACTTCGAGAGGTGGTCGTCAGGCTCGTAGCGGTCGTAGCCCCGCACTGCGCGGTCCCATCCGTCCCCTGGTCGCGTTGGCGGCCGGCTCCGTACCTGGGGGTGCCACGTGGCACCTCGCGGTCCCGACCTGGCGTCCGGCCATGGCGGCCGGACCGGAGCTAGCCCTTCCGAAGAAATGGTGTCAGATCATCGGCGAAGCCTGGGCCGGACCCCGATCCTTTCCGATCTCGTTCCCGTACCCCGGCCGAGGTTGCACTCTACCGGCCGGGGAAGGGGAAGGTCAGTGGTCCGCTTGAGTGGTGGACGGAGGGGTGGACTCCCCGGCGGCCCCGGAGCGGTCCTCCGCGGCGTGGGGCGCCGCGGTGCGGGGCGCCGCCGTGACCAGCTCGGTGAGCACGCCGTGGCAGTCCTTGGGGTGCAGAAAGGTGATCCGTGAGTTCATGGAGCCGCGGCGCGGCTCCTCGTACAGCACGCGGACGCCCTTGTCGCGGATGGCCTCGGAGTCGGTGTCCACGTCCGCGGTGCCGAAGGCGATGTGGTGCACCCCCTCACCGTTCTTGGCCAGCCACTTCCCGACGGCCGAGTCCTCCCGGATCGGCTCCAGGAGCTGGAGGTACGAGGCCCCGCCGTCCGAGGTCTCGTTGATCTTGAGCATGGCCTCGCGGACCCCCTGCTCCTCGTTGACCTCGGTGTGGAACACCTCGAAGCCGTACGTGGCACGGTAGAACTCGACGGTCTTGTCGAGGTCGAAGCAGGCGATCCCGATGTGGTCGATTCTGGTCAGCATGTCCCCAGTGCACCCCTCACACGGGCGGTTACGCAACGTGCGCGCGATCACACCGATGGCACGGTGACCCGGCGGGTACTCCTCAGTACATTGACGATAACCCTCGTTAACTTCCCTCTTCTCTGGAGGACGCACCATGACTCGGACATCTGTGATCGTGGCCGGCGCGCGTACGCCGATGGGGCGACTGCTGGGCGGCCTGCGGTCCTTCTCCGGGGTGGACCTCGGCGGATTCGCGATCAAGGCGGCGCTGGAGCGGGCCGGTATCGGCGGCGACCAGGTGGAGTACGTGATCATGGGGCAGGTGCTCCAGGCGGGTGCCGGGCAGATCCCCGCCCGGCAGGCGGCCGTGAAGGCGGGCATTCCGATGCGGGTGCCCGCGCTGACGATCAACAAGGTCTGCCTGTCCGGGCTCGACGCCATCGCCCTGGCCGACCAGCTGATCCGGGCCGGTGAGTTCGACATCGTGGTCGCGGGCGGCCAGGAGTCCATGACCAACGCCCCCCACCTGCTGCCCAAGTCCCGCGAGGGCCACAAGTACGGCGCGATCCAGATGCTCGACGCGATGGCCCACGACGGGCTGACCGACTCGTTCGAGGGCATCGCCATGGGCGAGTCGACCGAGAAGCACAACACCCGGCTGGGCATCCAGCGGCCCGAGCAGGACGAGTTCGCCGCGCTCTCCCACCAGCGGGCCGCCGCGGCCCAGAAGAACGGGATCTTCGACGCCGAGATCACCCCGGTCGAGATCCCGCAGCGCAAGGGCGAGCCCGTCGTCATCGGCAAGGACGAGGGCATCCGCCCCGAGACCACCGTCGAGACGCTCGCCAAGCTGCGGCCCGCCTTCACCAAGGACGGGACGATCACGGCGGGCAGCTCCTCGCCGATCTCGGACGGGGCCGCCGCCGTGGTCGTGATGAGCAAGGCCAAGGCGGAGGAGCTGGGCCTGGAGTGGATCGCGGAGATCGGGGCCCACGGGAATGTGGCCGGGCCCGACAACTCCCTTCAGTCGCAGCCCTCCAACGCGATCGCCCACGCGCTGAAGAAGGAGGGCCTCGAGGTCTCGGATCTTGACCTGATCGAGATCAACGAGGCGTTCGCGGCGGTCGCGGTCCAGTCAATGAAGGATCTTGGGGTTTCCTCCGAAAAGGTGAATGTGAATGGCGGTGCGATCGCTCTCGGTCACCCGATCGGGATGTCCGGCGCCCGCATCGTGCTCCACCTCGCCCTGGAGCTGCGGCGGCGGGGCGGCGGGGTGGGCGCCGCGGCGCTGTGCGGCGGCGGCGGGCAGGGGGACGCGCTGATCATTCGGGTGCCCGGTAAGTGACCCGGTAAGTGACCCGGCAGGCAACCCGATAAGCAACGCAGAAGGGAGCGGAGCGGCGATGGCTGATGTGCCCACGCTGGTGGAGCAGGCGCGGGAGGGGCGGCCGCGCGCGGTGGCCAGGCTGATCTCGCTGATCGAGGGCGACTCACCGCAACTGCGCGAGGTCATGGCAGCGCTCGCTCCGCTGGCGGGAGGCGCGTACGTGGTCGGGGTGACCGGTTCCCCGGGCGTCGGCAAGTCCACGTCGACCTCCGCGCTGGTCACCGCGTACCGCAAGGCCGGGAAGCGGGTCGGGGTCCTCGCCGTGGACCCCTCCTCACCCTTCTCGGGCGGGGCGCTCCTCGGGGACCGGGTGCGGATGTCCGAGCACGCCTCCGACCCCGGCGTCTACATCCGCTCCATGGCCACCCGCGGGCACCTGGGCGGCCTGGCCTGGGCCGCCCCGCAGGCGATCCGGGTGCTGGACGCCGCCGGGTGCGAGGTGGTGCTGGTCGAGACCGTCGGCGTCGGGCAGTCCGAGGTCGAGATCGCCGCCCAGGCCGACACCAGCGTGGTGATGCTCGCGCCCGGCATGGGCGACGGCATCCAGGCGGCCAAGGCCGGGATCCTGGAGATCGGCGACGTGTACGTGGTCAACAAGGCCGACCGGGACGGCGCCGACGCGACGGTCCGCGAGCTGGGGCACATGCTGGGCCTCGGCGAGGCCCGCGCCCCCGGGGACTGGCGGCCGCCGATCGTGAAGACGGTCGCGGCCCGGGGCGAGGGCGTCGACGAGGTGGTCGAGGCCCTGGAGAAGCACCGGGCGTGGATGGAGGAGCGCGGGGTGCTGGCCGAGCGGCGGCTGCGGCGCGCGGCGGGCGAGGTCGAGACCATCGCCGTGACGGCCCTGCGGGCCCGGATCGGGGACCTCCACGGCGACCGGCGGCTCGGGGCGCTGGCCGAGCGGGTCCTGGCGGGGGAGCTGGACCCCTACGCGGCGGCGGACGAGCTGGTGGAGGGGGTCACCTCCGCCGGCTGAGGCCGGGTGCTGTGTGACCGGGTGCTGCGCCGGGTGGTCTGTGACCGGGTGCCGCGGCCGGGGGCTGCGGCCGGGGCTGAGGTCTGGTGCTGCGGCCGAGTCCGGAGGCCGGGGGCTGCGGCCGGGTGCTGTGTGACCGGGTGCCGCGGGCGGGTGGTCTGTGACCGAGGCCTGGGGCCGGGGGCTGCGGTCTGGTGCTCCGCCGGGGGCGCGCACCCCGGCCCGCTCCCCCCGTCCCGCGGCTACAGCCGCTCCGTGGCCTCCAGCCGTACGCGGCCTCCGACGTCGATCAGACCGTCCGGCCCCGGCGCCGTCAGGATCTGTGAGCCGCGCCCCTGCGCGATGTTCAGGGCGCGGCCGAGGTGGGCCGTCAGCAGCAGCGCCGCCGCGCCCGTCGCCTCGTCCTCGTCGATGCCGTCGCCGCGGCCGGGGAAGGCGCGGGCCCTGATGCGGCCGGCCGCCTCCTCCTCCCAGGCCCAGGCGTAGATCCACTCGCCCGGCGGCGGTACGGGCAGGGCGTCCACCTCGGCGGCCGAGCCGTGGCGCCGCAGGGTGCGCGGCGGCGCCCACTCGGGGCGCGCCTCGATCCAGTTGAACTCCCCTTCGAGCCGCGCGCCCACCACACCCGCGGGGGTGACCAGTTCGGGCACGTCGAGCAGCCAGGCCGTGCCCACGCACGGGTGCCCGGCGAACGGCAGCCGCAGCGTCGGCGTGTAGATGTCGATCGCGCCGCGCTCGGGGTCGTCGACGAACACGGTCTCGCTGAATCCCAGCTTGCGCGCCACGGCCTGACGCGCGGCCGTCCCCGGGACGGCCGCGCCGTGGCGTATGACGCCGAGCCTGTTGCCATGGCGGCCGTCGGGCCCGCAGAAGACGCGCAGCACGTCGTATTCGGTCATCCGCGCAGTACATCACGCGGGCCCGACGCCAGGTCCGGCCGCCATATCCGGCCGGCGTCAGTCGTCGTCCTCGTGGTCGTCGTCGTCCTCGTGGGCCGCGGTGACCGTGCCCGTGGTCGGGTTCACGTGCACGTCATGGGCCTTGCCCGAGCGTTCCACCTCCCAGACCTTGCCCTCCAGCTCCACCGAGGTCACCCCGGACCCGGCCCGGGCGGCCGCCTCGACGGCGTCGAACCTCGCGGTCCGCAGGAGGGTGCGGTCCACGTCGTCCTCCCCGTCCCTGTCGATCTTCTGGCTCACCCGGCCGTCGCCGTGCACCGTGACCTCGTGCCACGTGCCGTCCTTGCCGAGGACGTCCACCTCCCAGCCGGGCCGCTCGTCGTCGCGCTCGATGGAGGCCACGGCGCCCGGCACGGCCTTCAGCGCCGCCCGGCCCGCCTGGGCGAGCGAGGACGACTGCGAGGCCGCCGGGCCGCCGGCGGCCGTGGTGCGGGCCGTCGTGGTGCCGGCCGCCGTGGTCCCGGAGGCCGGGGTGCCGGAGGCCGTGGCGACCGTGGTGGCGGCGCCGGCGGTCAGGGCCGCGGCGGCGAGGGCGGCGATGACGGTGATGCGCTTCATGTGGGTTCCTCCCCGGTTGTGTTGACGTGAACCACAGTGCCGGGGGGCGGCTGAAGCCAGGCTGAAGTCACCTGAAGGGATCTTCAGGTTGTCTCTGCGAGGCTTTCCCCATGCGTTTGCTGATCGTGGAGGACGAGCGTCGGCTCGCGTTGTCGCTGGCCAAGGGGCTCATGGCGGAGGGCTTCGCCGTGGACGTGGCGCACGACGGGCGCGAGGGGCTGCACCGGGCCCAGGAGGGGGCGTACGACCTGGTCGTCCTCGACATCATGCTGCCGGGGATGAACGGCTACCGGGTGTGTGCCGCGCTGCGGGCCGCGGGGTGCGAGGTGCCGATCCTGATGCTGACGGCGAAGGACGGGGAGTACGACGAGGCCGAGGGGCTCGACACGGGCGCCGACGACTACCTGACCAAGCCGTTCTCGTACGTGGTGCTGCTCGCGCGCGTACGGGCGCTGCTGCGCCGCCGGGGGCAGGGCGCCTCGCCGGTGGTGCGGGTCGGGGACCTGGTGGTGGACCGCGGAGCCCGCCGGGTCGAGCGGGACGGGAGCGAGGCCGCGCTGACCGCCAAGGAGTTCTCCGTGCTGGAGCAGCTGGTGGTGCGGCCGGGGGAGGTCGTCTCGAAGGCGGAGATCCTCGAGCACGTGTGGGACTTCGCGTACGAGGGCGACCCCAACATCGT
Source organism: Streptomyces sparsogenes subsp. cuspidosporus (assembly GCF_039532705.1). Taxonomy (NCBI): domain Bacteria; kingdom Bacillati; phylum Actinomycetota; class Actinomycetes; order Kitasatosporales; family Streptomycetaceae; genus Streptomyces; species Streptomyces sparsogenes. Next base: position 150,972 of record NZ_BAAASD010000010.1, read on the forward strand.
CGAGGTGTATGTGAGCGCGCTGCGGCGGAAGCTCGGGGCGGGCGTCATCGAGACCGTACGGGGGGCCGGATACCGGCTGGTGGGGTCCCGTGCGTAGGGCTTCGGTGCGGGCGCGGGCCGCGGTGGGGGCGACGCTCGTGGTCGCGGTGGCGCTGGTCGCGGCGGGGGTGGCGGTGCTGGGGGTGCTGCGGGCGAATCTGTCGGAGCAGGCCAGGCTGCAATCCGAGGTGCGGGCGCGCTCGGTGGCCTCGAAGGTCGCGGCCGGGGTGCGGTTCGGCGGGCTGGGGCTGGGCGAGGACCCGGTGCAGATCGTGGACCGGCAGGGCCGGGTGCGGGCGGTGAGCGACGACCTGGAGGCCGTGACGGGGGCGGGGAGCCGTTCGGTGGTGCCGGTGCGCGTCGAGGTGGAGGACGAGGACGACCCCGGGAGCGTGTCGACCGAGGAACCCCGGTTCACCGAGGGCACCGCCCGGGTGGACGGGGACGAAGCGGACTACCAGTGGGCCGCGGTGCGGGTGGTCACCCCGGCGGAGGAGTCCGTCACGGTGTACGCGGGCGCCCCGCTCGCCACCGGGACGGTCGGATCGGTGCGGGACGCGATGCTGCTCGGACTGCCCCTGCTGTTGGCGGTGGTGGCGGCGGTGACCTGGCTGGTGACCCGGCGCGCCCTGCGGCCGGTGGAGGGGATCCGCCGGGAGATGGCCGCCATAACGGCCAGTACGGACCTGACCCGGCGGGTGCCGGTGCCCGCCTCGCGGGACGAGGTGGCCCGGCTGGCCCGGACGACGAACGAGACGCTCGCGGCGCTGGAGGCGGCCGTGGAGCGGCAGCGGGCGTTCGTCGCCGACGCGTCCCACGAGCTGCGCAGCCCCATCGCCTCGCTGCGCACCCAGCTGGAGGTGGGCGCGGCCCATCCGGAGCTGCTGGACGTGGACGGCGCCGTGGCGGACGTGGTGCGGCTGCAGCGGCTGGCGGGCGATCTGCTGCTGCTGGCCCGGTTGGACGCCGGGGAGCGGCCCTCGGGGGCGCGGGTGGCGCTGGCCGAGCTGGTGCGCGAGGAGCTGGCGCAGCGGGTGGGGGACCGGGTGGCGGTGCGGTGCGAGCTGGGGCCGGTGGAGGTCGCGGGGTCGCGCGGGCAGCTGGCGCGGGTGCTGGGGAACCTGGTGGACAACGCGCAGCGGCACGCCCGCGAGGAGGTGCGCGTGACGGTGCGGGAGGAGGGCGACTGGGGGGTCGTGGAGGTCGCCGACGACGGGAGCGGGGTGCCCGAGGGGGAGCGGGAGCGGGTCTTCGAGCGGTTCGTACGGCTCGACGACGCGCGCAGCCGCGACGATGGCGGGGCCGGGCTCGGCCTCGCCATCGCGCGCGACGTGGTGCTGCGGCACGGCGGGCGCCTGGGCGTGCGGGACGCGCCGCGCGGGGGTGCGCTGTTCGAGGTGCGGTTGCCCCGGGCCGCGCGGTCCGCTCCGGTCCGGGCCGGCTGAGACCCGGTCGGTCCGGGGTGCCTAGACGCGGCCGCGCTGGGCGCGCAGGTGGTCGGCGATCGGGGTCAGGGAGTCGTGGACGGCCTCGAGGGCCTCCGGGCTGAGCAGGTCGATGAAGTGCTTGCGCACCGACTCGACGTGGTGCGGCGCGACCTTGCGCATGGTCTCCCAGCCGTCTTCGGTCAGCACCGCGTAGAGCCCGCGCCGGTCCGACTCGCAGTTCTCGCGGCGGACCAGTCCGGCGTTCTCCATCCGGGTGATCTGGTGGGAGAGGCGGCTCTTGGACTGCAGCGTGGCGGCGGCGAGGTCGCTCATGCGCATCCGGTGGCCTTCCGACTCCGAGAGGTTGACCAGGATCTCGTAGTCGTTCATCGTCAGTCCGAACGGCTGGAGGTCTCGTTCGAGCTGGTAGGTCAGCAGCCTGCTGACGTCCAGGTGAATCCGCCAGGCGCGTTGTTCCTCGTCGCTGAGCCAGCGCGTGCCGTTCTCGGTCTCCATGGGAAGTATTCTACCTGTAGAAGTTGAATTTCGAACCAATGGATGTGAGGTCACCTGTTCGACGTTACACTCCGCATGCTCGCGCTCACGAACCGGTACCCCCGGTGTGCCCCGTCTCCACCTCGGCGATGAGTTCCTCCGTCGACTGGAGCAGCACCGTCCCCGCGCCGACGAACTCGAACTGGTGCTCCTCGCCCGAGGTGCCCCCGATACCGGTGTGCGCGCGGACCCCGCCGAGGAAGCCGCGCAGATACTCGTGATCGTAGTGGTGATTGGGCGTCGGGCAGTCCGCCCAGCCGACGAGGGCCTGCGGGTCCACCCGGATCGGCGGCTCCATGAAGACCACCGGGCCGTTGGAGGCCGCGACGAACTTGCCGGTGCCGATGAGGGTCAGGAACCCCGGGACGATCGACTGCTTGAGGGACAGCGACGGCTGGAACGCCAGCAGATTGCCGGACCGGATGGTGAGGTTGCCGTCGTCGAGGTCGTAGGAGTTGACGTCGAAGGCCCGGTCCGCGAGCACCATCTTGCCCCGCCCCTCGGCCACCACCCAGTCGGCCGCGTGCAGCGGGGAGTGGAAGCTGTGCGCGATCAGGCGGTCCAGCCGGCCCAGGCCCACGCCCTGGAAGTCGATCTGCCCGTAGTAGGCGATCATCTTCCCTTTCTGGAGGAACCACTGGCCGTTCAGCTCCACGCTGAAGGCGTACGGGTTGATGTTGTCGTCGGCCGGAAGGGTGTACGCGTCGTGGATGACGGGGCCGTTCAAAGCTTCTCCTCCGATGCCTGGACATACACCGTGCCGCTGCCCGAGAGCTCCAGCTGGAACGCCTCCCCCGAGCCGCGGCCGACCATCTCGCGCCAGCCGAGCGCGGCCGAGAGCTTGTTGCGCACGTCCCCGCGGTGGGCGACATAGGCCTGCGGGTCGACGTGGACCGGGCGCCCGGGGGTGATCGGCAGCTGGATCACCCCGCCGTGCGCCATGACCGCCGCCGAGCCGTGCCCCTCCAGCGTCGTCGTGAAGAGCCCCTGGCCGGTGACCTGTCCGCGCACGATGCCCATCACCCCGCCCTGCGAGCCCATGAACATCGTGCCCTGGCGCAGCGACCCGTCGAAGGCCAGCAGCCGGTCCGCCTCGACGTAGAGCGTCTCGCCGGACAGATGGATCACCTCGACATGGTGGCCGCCGTGGCCGAACATCACCGTGCCGCTGCCCTCGACGGTCATCAGCGGGGTCGCCTCGCCCGCGACCCGGCGGCCGATCATGCCCATCACCCCGCGCTGCCCGCCGGTGATGCTGGGCGTGAACCGCACCTCGCCCCGGTAGGCCAGCATCGCGCCGCGCTGGCTGAAGAGCGTCTGGCCGGGCTGCACCTGCGCCTCGACCATCCGCGAGTTCAAGACGTTGAAGGGCATCAGAGGTCCCCACCGATCGTGTTGCGCTCGCTCGGCTGTACGTACACCAGTCCCTCGCCCTCGAAGCGGATCTGGAACGCCTCGCCCGAACTCTCGCCTATGAACGTGCGGAAGTTCACCCCGGACTGGAAGTGCTGCTTGAGCTTGCCCGTATGGGCGATGTACGCGCCCGGGTCCACCTGCAGCGGCAGCTCGGGGGTGACGCGCAGTACCACCGCCGTGCCGTCGGAGAGGACCGCCGCCTGGCCGGTGCCCTCGACGGTGGTGGTGAACAGGCCGTTGCCCTGCGCCGAACCACGCAGCCCGGTGAAGGAGGTCCCGGTGCGCAGCGCGGCGTCGACGCACAGCAGATTGCTGGCCTCCACGTACAGCGTCTCGCCGTGCAGCGACACCAGGTTGACCTCGCTCGCCCGGTCGGCGAAGTAGCAGGTGCCGTGCCCCTTGACCTCCATGATCGCCATCTGCTCGCCGGTGAGCCGCCGGGTCACCATCCCGCGCAGACCGTCCCCGCCGCCGGTTTTCTTCTTGAAGGACATCTCCCCCTCGTACGCGACCATCGAGCCGTTCTTGGCCTTCACGGAATCGCCGGTCATGTCGACGGCGAGCACCTTGCTCCCCTGGAGCCGAAACTGAGCCACGGATCCGACGTTATCGGGACCGAACGACGCGGAACAGGGACAGCCGGACCCCGGCGCGGTGATCGGGTTCGGGGCTGCGACAATGCCAGGGGAGCTTGTGCATCGCTTCACAAGCTCTCGCCCGTGTCATCCGGCCGTCCTCTCTCCTAAGGTTGCTGCTCCCGTGGACTTCAAGACCGCCACCGCCCTGCGGAGGCTCCGCCTGGTCTCCGCTCCCGAGGCCGTCTCCTTCCTGCTGCTGCTCGTCTGCTCGGTGCTCAAGCGCACGACCGACTTCAACGCCGTCCCGGTGATGGGCCTGGTGCACGGCGTCCTGTTCATCCTGTACGTGGTCTTCTGGCTGGACGCCTGGAAGCGCGCCCAGTGGGACCGCAAGACCGCCGCGCTCTACTTCGTGCTCTCGGTGCTGCCGACCGGCGGCTTCTTCGCCGAGCGCATGCTCAAGCGGGAGGCCGAGGCCAGCGTGATCGCCGCCCGCGCCCGCCGGGAAGGCGTGGTCAACGCATGATCGTCGCCTTCTCCGTGACCCCGCTCGGCGTCGGCGAGGACGTGGGGGAGTACGTCGCCGACGCGGTGCGGGTGGTGCGCGAGTCCGGCCTGCCCAACCGCACGGACGCGATGTTCACCTCCGTCGAGGGCGAGTGGGACGAGGTCATGGACGTCGTCAAGCGCGCGGTCGCGGCCGTCGAGGCACGGGCGCCGCGGGTGTCCGTGGTCCTCAAGGCGGACATCCGGCCGGGCGTGACGGACGGGCTCACCTCGAAGGTCGAGACGGTCGAGCGGCACCTGGCGGGCTGAGCCCCGCCAGGGCCGGCCGCCTTCCGGCGGCCGGCCCTACGCCACGTCCCCCTCCAGCAGCGCCGTGCCCAGCGGCGTGCGCTCGTACAGCACCCGGTGGCCGTCGCGGCGCGACGTCAGCAGGCCGGCCGAGCGCAGCACCGCCAGGTGCGCCGAGACCGACGACGGCGCCAGGCCCAGCCGCTGGGCCAGCGCCGTCGTGGAGGCGGGCTCCTCCAGGCCGCTGAGGACGGCCGCGCGGTTGGCGCCGAGGAGCCGTACGAGCGCGTCCGCCGCGCGCTCGACGGGCTCCTGCCAGAGCCTGCCCACCCCCCGCGCCGGGTAGATCACCGTCGGCTGCCACGGCGGGGCGAAGCCGCTCACCACGTCCGGCCAGACGAAGACGCTCGGCATCAGCAGCAGGCCCCGGCCGTCCAGCGGCTGCACCTCCGGGTCCTCGCCCCGGGTGCTGACCGTCAGCCGCCCCTCGGACCAGTCCACCACCGGGCGCAGATCGGCGAAGAGCCGCTCCAGACCCCCGTCGGCGAGCTGCCGGGCGCGGTAGGCCACATCGGCCTCCAGCAGGGCGCGCACCCGGGGCCAGTCCGGGGCGAGCAGCGCGTGCCAGATCCGCTCGGTCAGATCCGCGAGCCGCCGCACCGCCCGCGCCGGGTCGTCCAGCAGCGCCCGCCCGGCCGGGGACTCGGCCGCCCCCGGCGTGAAGGCCATGGACCGCACCATCTCCCGGCGGGCGGCCGCCGGCTCGGTGGCCCGCAGCCGCGCCAGCTCCTCCTCGACCGAGGGATACGGCACCTCCGGCGGCGGCCCCAGGAAGTCGGGGGTGTAGCCGCGGATCGGGATGAACAGCGCGAACAGGGAGAGGTCGAGCCCGGCCACGGCCGGGCGGACCCGGCGCAGCCACGGCAGGTGGTAGGGGTACCGCTCGGGGCGCAGCAGCGTCCGTACCGCCTCGTGGGTCTGGCCCAGCGGGGAGATGGCGAACCGGCAGCGCAGTAAGTCGTCCGTCCCGAAGCTCATGCGCAGCGGCATGTCTCCCCCCTTCGTCGGGATGCCCCTCATGGTTCGTCTTGAGGCGCGCCTCAAGGTTCGTCTCAAGGTCCGTGGTTCGCTTCAAGATTCGTCTCGGGCCGAAACACTAGAGCTTCCCAGGCCGCCGGGGCACGCTGCGGCCATGCCAACGCCTTCCGGGTCCGGGACGACGGACCCCACCTCGCCGCGCCCTGCCGCAGACGCCTCCCGACCCGAGCCCGCGGCCGAGGGCGCCGGGGTGCCCGCCCCCACGGAACCCCTCCCGGGAGGCGTCGGCTACCTCGCCGTGTTCGCGGTGCGCGAGTTCCGGGCCGTGTTCGTCGCGCATGTGATGTCGATGCTCGGCGAGGTGGTCTGCGGTATCGCGCTGTCCGTCCTGGTCTACCGGGCCACCGGCTCCCCGCTGCTGTCCGCCCTGGCCTTCGCCTTCGCCCTGCTGCCGTACGTGGTCGGCGGCACCCTGCTGTCCGCCGTGGCCGACCGCTACCCGGCCCGCCGCGTCCTCGTCGTGTGCGACCTGGCCAGCGCCGCCTGCGTGGCCACGATGGTGGTGCCGGGCGCGCCCGTCTGGCTGCTGCTGGCGCTGCGCTGCGTGCCCGCCGCGATCTCCCCCGTCTTCACCGGCACGCGGGCCGCGACGCTCAGCGACATCCTGGGGGAGGGCGATCTGTTCGTACTGGGCCGGTCGGTCATCCGGCTCAGCGCGCAGGGCGCTCAGCTCGCCGGCTTCGCCGCGGGCGGGCTGCTGCTGACCGCGGTCTCGCCGCGCGCGGTGCTCGCGATCACGGCGGCCTCGTTCGTGGGCTCGGCGCTGGTGCTGCGCCTGGGCACCCGCCGCCGCCCGGCCCGCGCGGACGGCCGGCGCGGCGCGCTGCTCGGCGACTCGCTGCGCGGCATGCGGCAGCTGTTCGCCGTGCCCCGGATCCGGATCCTGTTCCTGCTCAGCTGGGTGCCGCCCACGTTCGTGGTGATGTCGGAGGCGCTGCTGACCCCGTACTCCGACCGGCTGGGCTTCGACTCGACCGGGCTCGGGCTGCTGATGTGCGGGATGCCGGTCGGCGCGATCGTCAGCGAGACCCTGGCGGGCACGCTGCTCGGCCCGGCCGGCCGGGCCCGGCTGACCCTGGTGGTGGCGGTGGTGTGCATGCTGCCGTCCCTGGGGTACGTCTTCGAGCCCTCCTTCGGCTGGGCGCTGGCGCTCCAGGTGGCCACGGGCTTCGGCATGTCCTACGGCCTGGGGCTCGACCAGTGGTTCGTGGCGGCCGTGCCGGAGGAGCTGCGGGGACGGGCGCTGACGGTGATGGCGGCGGGGCTGATGACCGCGCAGGGCCTGGGCATGGCGGTGGCGGGCGCGGCCGCCGAGCTGGCGCCGGTGCACCTGGTGGTCGCCGGGGCGGGGGTGTGCGGCACGGTCGGCTCCCTGCTGGTGGTGGCTCGGGTGCGGCGCGGCGGGGCGGGGCCGACCGAAACGTGAGACTGGGCTGACCATGATGTGACCGGCCGGTAGGGTCGGGTACGTGCCCAAGCCGCTCAGCCTCTCCTTCGACCCCATCGCCCGCGCAGACGAACTGTGGAAGCGACGGTGGGGGTCCGTCCCCTCGATGGCCGCGATCACCTCGATCATGCGGGCCCAGCAGATCCTGCTCGGCCAGGTCGACGCGGTGGTCAAGCCGTACGGGCTGACCTTCGCCCGCTACGAGGCGCTGGTGCTGCTCACCTTCTCCCAGTCCGGCGAGCTGACGATGTCCAAGATCGGCGAGCGGCTGATGGTCCACCCCACCTCGGTGACCAACACCGTGGACCGCCTGGTCAGGTCCGGTCTGGTGGCCAAGCGCCCGAACCCGAACGACGGCCGCGGGACGCTGGCCTCGATCACCGACCGGGGCCGCGAGGTGGTCGAGTCGGCCACCCGCGACCTGATGGCGATGGACTTCGGCCTGGGCGTGTACGACGCCGAGGACTGCTCGCGCATCTTCGAGGTGCTGCGGCCGCTGCGCGTCGCCGCGGGCGACTTCGACGCCGAGTAACACGGGCGGGGGGTGGCGAAGATCGCCCCGGAACGGGCGGTTACGCTCGACGTCATGAAGCGAAGCGTATTGACGCGCTACCGGACCATGGCCTATGTCACGGGCGTCCTGCTGATCCTGCTCACGCTCGGCGTGATCGCCAAGTACCTGCTGGACGTGGACGGCGCGTCCGGCTTCGTCAGCATCGTCGGTATCGCGCACGGCTGGCTGTACGTCCTCTACCTGGTCTTCGCCTTCGACCTGGGCTCCAAGGCGAAGTGGCCCTTCGGCAAGCTGGCCTGGGTGCTGCTCGCCGGCACCGTCCCCACGGCGGTCTTCTTCGTCGAGCGCAAGGTCGTGGCCGAGATCGAGCCGCTGGTCAGCGGCGCCGAGCCGGAGCCCGCCAAGGCCTGACCGGCCCGCCCCGCCCCCACCGCTCCGCATCACAGCGCGCGCCCCGTCCGGACTCCGGACGGGGCGCGCGCCCGTTCGGAGCAGCGGGGCGGCCGGTGTGGCCCGTGTCGCGTCGACAAATAGTTTGACGTCCTAGTAAATTTGAAGCCATGGACGCCGAAGGCATTGAGGCGGGCCGCCAGCGCTGGCAGGCCCGGTACGACGCGGCGCGGAAGCGCGAGGCCGACTTCACCACGTTGTCCGGGGACCCCGTGGATCCGGTCTACGGGCCGGCCCCGGGCGACAGCGTCGCGGGCTTCGAGCGCATCGGCTGGCCCGGTGAGTTCCCCTTCACCCGAGGGCTGTACTCGACCGGCTACCGCGGCCGCGCCTGGACCATCCGCCAGTTCGCCGGGTTCGGAAACGCCGAGCAGACCAACGAGCGCTACAAGATGATCCTCAGGGCGGGCGGCGGCGGCCTGTCGGTGGCCTTCGACATGCCGACGCTGATGGGCCGCGACTCCGACGACCCGCGCTCGCTGGGCGAGGTCGGCCACTGCGGCGTCGCCATCGACTCCGCCGCCGACATGGAGATCCTCTTCAGGGACATCCCGCTCGGCGACGTCACCACCTCCATGACGATCAGCGGCCCCGCCGTCCCCGTCTTCTGCATGTACCTGGTCGCCGCCGAGCGCCAGGGCGTCGACACCTCCGTGCTGAACGGCACGCTCCAGACGGACATCTTCAAGGAGTACATCGCCCAGAAGGAGTGGCTCTTCCAGCCCGAGCCCCATCTGCGCCTGATCGGCGACCTGATGGAGCACTGCGCGCGCGGCATCCCCGCGTACAAGCCGCTGTCGGTCTCCGGCTACCACATCCGCGAGGCCGGGGCCACGGCCGCGCAGGAGCTCGCCTACACCCTCGCCGACGGCTTCGGCTACGTCGAGCTGGGGCTCTCCCGCGGTCTCGACATCGACACCTTCGCACCCGGCCTCTCCTTCTTCTTCGACGCGCACATCGATTTCTTCGAGGAGATCGCCAAGTTCCGCGCGGCCCGCCGCATCTGGGCCCGCTGGATGCGCGATGTGTACGGGGCGAAGACCGAGAAGGCGCAGTGGCTGCGCTTCCACACCCAGACCGCCGGGGTCTCGCTCACCGCCCAGCAGCCGTACAACAACGTCGTGCGCACCGCCGTGGAGGCCCTGTCCGCGGTGCTCGGCGGCACCAACTCGCTGCACACCAACGCCCTGGACGAGACGCTCGCGCTGCCCAGCGAGCAGGCCGCCGAGATCGCCCTGCGCACCCAGCAGGTGCTGATGGAGGAGACCGGCATCCTGAACGTGGCCGACCCGCTGGGCGGTTCCTGGTACGTCGAGGCGCTGACCGACCGCATCGAGGCCGACGCCGAGAGGATCTTCGAGCAGATCAAGGAGCGCGGCCGCCGGGCGGTGCCGGACGGGCAGCACCCCATCGGGCCGATCACCTCCGGCATCCTGCGCGGCATCGAGGACGGCTGGTTCACCGGCGAGATCGCCGAGTCGGCCTTCCAGTACCAGCGGGCGCTGGAGAAGGGCGACAAGAAGGTCGTCGGCGTCAACTGCCACGAGGGCTCGGTGACCGGCGACCTGGAGATCCTGCGGGTCAGCCACGAGGTCGAGCGCGAGCAGGTGCGGGTGCTCGCCGCCCGCAAGGAGGCCCGCGACGACGCGCGGGTGACCGCCGCGCTGAAGGCCATGCTGGCCGCCGCCCGCGACGGCTCCAACATGATCGAGCCGATGCTGGAGGCGGTCCGGGCGGAGGCCACCCTCGGGGAAATCTGCGGCGTGCTCCGCGAGGAGTGGGGCAGCTACACGGAGCCCGCCGGCTTCTGAGCCGCCCCGGGCCGGTCGGCCGAGGCGGGGCAGCCCCGGTCGGCCGCCGCGGCGAACCCGCTGAGCAGCAGCTCCGCGAAGTCGCGGGCCCAGGGCGCGTCGACGGCGTCGGCGCTCACCAGCGTCCGGTGCACCACCGCGCCGGCGATCACATCGAAGATCAGGTCCGCGGTGCGGGCCGCCGCGGCGGGGTCGGTCTCCCGCGGCAGCTCGCCGCGGGCCTGGGCCCGCTCGCGGCCGAGTAGTACCAGCCGCTTCTGCCGGTCGACGATCGTGGTGCGGATCCGCTCCCGCAGCGCCTCGTCGTGGGTGGCCTCGGCGACCACGGCCATGAGCGAGGTCCTGGCCTCCGGCCGCTCCAGCAGCGCGGCGAACCGCAGCACGGTCTCCTCCACGTCGGCGCGCAGCGACCCCAGGTCGGGCAGTTCGAGCTGCTCGTCGAGGAGCGCCGCCACCGCGTCCACCACCAGCTCGCTCTTGTTCGCCCAGCGGCGGTAGAGGGTGGTCTTGGCCACACCGGCCCGGGCCGCGACATCGCCCATCGTCAGCTTGGACCAGCCGAGCTCGACCAGGGCGGCCCTCGTCGCACCGAGAATGGCGCGGTCGGCCTCGGCACTGCGGGGGCGGCCGGTGCGCCGCGCTGGCGGGCTCATGCCGGTGACCCTACCCGGACGGGGCCCGGGCCCCCTGGAACTCGCGGGGTACTTCCAGTTACGCTACGACTCGTAGCGTAAGGGTGTGCGCTTTTCCATTCGCCGCGAGAAGAGGGGAGGATAGGACCATGCAGCCACGGAACATGTCCATGAGTGGAGTGGTCGACCTCGCCGCGGTGAAGGCGGCCGGAGAAGCGAAGCAGAAGGCGGAGAGGGCGCGGGCCGAGGCGGCCCGCAAGGGCACGGCGGCGCCCACCCGTCTGGTCTTCGACGTCGACGAGGCGGGTTTCCAGCAGGACGTCCTGCAGCGCTCCACCGAAGTACCGGTCGTCATCGACTTCTGGGCCGAGTGGTGCGAGCCGTGCAAGCAGCTCGGTCCGGTCCTCGAGCGGCTGGCGGGGGAGTACGCGGGCCGGTTCGTCCTGGCGAAGATCGACGTCGACGCCAACCAGATGCTCTTCCAGCAGTTCGGGGTGCAGGGCATCCCCGCCGTGTTCGCGGTCGTCGCGGGCCAGCCGGTGCCCCTCTTCCAGGGCGCGGCGCCCGAGGCGCAGGTCCGGCAGGTGCTGGACCAGCTGATCCAGGCGGCCGAGCAGCAGTTCGGCATCGTGGGCGCCCCGGTGCAGGACGCGGACGCCGAGGGCGGTCAGCCGGCCGCGCCGCAGCCGGCCACCCCGTACGACAGCGCGCTCGCGGCGGCCCATGAGGCCCTGGACGCCGGTGACCTCGGCGGCGCGGTGCAGGCGTACAAGAACGTGCTGGCCGACGACCCGGGCAACACGGAGGCGAAGCTGGGCCTGGCGCAGGCCGAGCTGCTGAGCCGGGTGCAGGGGGCGGACGCGCAGCAGGTGCGCAAGGCGGCGGCCGACCATCCGGCCGACCCGGCGGCGCAGATCGCGGCGGCGGACCTGGACCTGGTGGGGGGTCATGTGGAGGACGCCTTCGGGCGCTTGGTCGACACCGTGCGGCGCACCGCCGGGCAGGACCGCGAGACCGCGCGCCTGCACCTGCTGGAGCTCTTCGAGGTGATCGGGGCGGACGACCCCCGGGTGGTCTCGGCGCGCGGCGCGCTGGCGCGCGTACTGTTCTGACGCCTGCCACCTCAAACAGCGAAGCGGCCGCGCTTTACCAAAACTTGGTAAACGCGGTCGCTGTAACTGGCAGTAAGTAAGGGCCAGTTTTTTGTCCCGTCATGCCGCAAATCACCGCCCGTTTCCGGTCATGTGACGGCGACCCTGAGTGCCCGGCCTCTATCGGCCTGCCGCAGTACGGTTATTCGCCCGTTACTCGCTGGTAACGAACCCCTTGTGCACCCGCCCGTCGATGGACCACGATCGGCCAAGCTCGGTCCATCCTCCAAGCCCGGCAACCGGTCGGCGCGGTCGGCGCGATGGGTCCCCACCGAGCAGGCCGGCGGCAGTGGCGCCGGCCGTGGACAGGGGGGTCTCTGCCTTCCGGCAGGGCCTGTCCAGGAGGTTGCGCGAAGGCGTGGCCAGTGGTTGTCGCTCGGGGGTGATCGCCGGTGTTTCGGGTGCGGTTCGCGCCTGTGAGACGTGGGCGCTCTCCTTCCCGAGGACGTAGCACTTCTCCCATCCCAGGCTCGGGTCTCGGCCCCAGCCGGAGATGTACGTCCGAGAAGGAGGAAAGTCATGGAGTCCCAGGCTCGTGGCGGGACCAGATGGAAGCGATTCGCGGTTGTCATGGTGCCGAGCGTCGCTGCCACGGCCGCGATCGGTGTCGCCCTCGCGCAGGGTGCGCTCGCGGCCTCGTTCAGCGTGTCCGGCCAGCAGTTCAAGGTGCGGGTGGACGAGCTCGATGGCAGGGGTTTCGTCCAGTACGGCACCCTTGACACCCAGCACGGGGGCAAGCGCGTCCCCGTCGCCGTGTCGGCGTTCAAGAACGCCAAGATCTCGGGGCTGTGCCAGTCGGTGGTGGTCCCGGTTCCGCTGTTCGGTGATGTCTCGCTGAAGCTGACGGCCGGCTACGGCAAGGAGAAGGTCGAGGCGAAGAACCTCTTCATCGACCTCGACCAGCTCGATGCCGACGCCGTGTTCAAGGGCATCAACATCGGTGTGGCGGCCGGCGACACCACCAAGGGTCCCAAGAACGACACCAACAAGAAGGACCCTGGTTCGTTCGCCCAGGAGGCCGACAGGGCGCTGCTGAGCGATGTCAAGCAGACCGCATGGGCGACCAGCGCGGGCACGTTCAAGCTCTCCGGCCTTTCCATGAAGGTCAGCAAGGGCAAGAACGAGTGCTTCTGACCCGTTGAGCAGGGTGGGGGGCCGTGTCAGCTGCCCCTCACCCGGCATCGCTCAACGGCGTCGGGGCAGCAGCACCGCGCCTATCAGTACCGCATCAGAACACCGCGATCGTCCAGATCGCCGGCCCCAGGGAGCTGTTTTCATTGAGTGCCGAGTCGCCGGGGGCGCGTGACCGTATCAGCCGCCTGCGCAGGGGTTTCAGGCATTGGCGCTGGCAGCGCCCGTTCTGGGCAGGGCTTTTGACGCTCCTGGCCGGGCTGCCGATCGGGTACCTGCCGTATGCCAACGTCACCTTGGGTCAGCTGACCGTCCGGATGTCCACCACCGCCGGATCCGGCTCGCTGATCATCGGCGTCCTGCTGATCGTGCTGGGCCTGACCATGTGGTTCCAGCCCGTCGTAAGGGTCTTCGCGGGAGTCGCCACCATCCTGCTGGGCCTCGTCTCGCTCCCCGTCTCCAACTTCGGGGGCTTCCTGGTGGGCTTCCTGCTCGCGCTCTTCGGCGGCGGGATGAGCGTCGCCTGGGCGCCGGGCGAGGCGCCCGCGGCACAGCCGGCGAAGGACGCGGGGCCCGCGCCCGACGGCGGCGCGGACGGTGAGGACGGCGCGGCCGGCCCGGATGGCGCGGACGGCGGTGAGCCGGAGCCGGCCACCGCGGGGGCCGCGCCGGACCAGGAATCCAGGAATGGGAGGCACCGTGCGGGGTGAACAGGACGAGGCGGACGCCGCGGGCGCCGCGAGCCCGCGCCGGACAAGAACGGGACCGCGCCACGCGGCTCCCAAGAAGTCGATGCTCACCCGCTTCCACATGCCCGCGGGCAAGGCGATAGCCCTCGCCGCCATGCCGACGGCCGTCCTGATGGGCATGGGGCTGACCCCGCAACTCGCCCAGGCGACCTCCCCGGCCGAGGACCGGTACAAGCCGGGGCCGTGCGTCACCCAGACCGACGAGGCCGACAAGGACAGCAAGGACAGTAAGGACAGCAAGGACAGCAAGGCCGGCGACAAGGGCGACAAGAGCACCGACAAGTCCGGCGAGGCGTCCAAGGGTTCCGAGGACAAGGGCTCCGGGGACAAGGATTCCGCGGGCAAGGGCGGGGACGGTGCCGACGAGCCCGGCTCCACGCCGACCCCCTCGGCCACCTCCGACCCGGCCTCCTCGGGCGGCAAGACGGGCGACGACGCGGACGGCAAGACGCCCGAGCAGTCCACCTCCTCGCCGAGCCCCTCCGAGACCAAGAGCAAGAACCCGCTCGACCCGCTGGGCCTCGGCGACGCGATCAAGGACATCTTCACCGGGGGCGGCGACGAGGACGGCGACAAGGAGGGGACGGCCGAGCCGAGCGCCACCCCGTCCCCGTCGAGCTCGCCGACCGGATCGTCAAGCAAGCCCTCCGACCCCGTCGGCGACACCGCCGACAAGGCCGGGGACGCGGCGAAGGACACCGCCGACAAGGCGGACAAGGCCGCGGACAACGCCAAGGACAAGGCCGGCGACGCGGCGAAGGACGCCGGGGACAAGGCCGACGAGGACAAGGCCGACGGGGCCACGCCCACGGCCACCCCCACCGCCCCCTCGCCCTCCGCGTCCGGGTCGGGCGACGGCAAGGAGCCGTTCCCCTGCCCGACGTACGACGCGGAGGCGTACGAGAACGCCGAGGGCGAGCCCACCGCCGGCCTGCTGCCCGACGAGCCCTGGACGCTCAAGAGCACCCTGCTGACCCTGCACGGGCTGAACTACGAGGGCATCGTCGAGGTCAAGACGTACAGCGGACAGATCAAGAAGGTCCTCAAGTTCACCGCCGGCGGCATTGAGATCAAGGACCTGCACCAGCTGACGGTCGGCGCCGGAGGGACGACCACCCACGTGGCCGCGCGCGAGGGCTCCACCTCCACCTTCGACAACGGCCCGATCACCATGTACACCGAGGAGCTGTCGGGCAACCTCCTGGGCATCGTCCCGATCACCTTCAGCCCCAAGAGCCCGCCGCCGCTGAACCTCCCCGAGGTGTTCTTCACCGATGTGACGGTCACCCAGGCCGGGCAGTTCGGCGGCGACCTGACGATCCCCGGCATGCATCTCTACAAGACCGGGGGATGACCCCGGGACACGGACCCGTTCGGGAGCCGCACGGCCCTCCGCACCCGTGGAGGGCGACACCGGTGGGCAGCCACCCCGGTCGGGGTGGCTGCCCACCGGCGCGTGTGCCGCCCCTTCAGCGCCGCGTCAGGCGTGCTCGCCGCCCAGGTGGTGCACCCGGACCATGTTGGTGGTGCCGGGGACGCCGGGGGGCGAACCGGCCGTGATGATCATGGTGTCGCCCTCGCTGTAGCGGCCCAGCTTGGACAGCTCGGCGTCCACGAGGTCCACCATCGCGTCGGTGTGCTCCACGTACGGCACCACGAAGGACTCGACGCCCCAGCTGAGCGTCAGCTGGTTGCGGGTGGCCACGTCCGTGGTGAAGGCGAGGATCGGCTGCTGGGCGCGGTAGCGGGACAGCCGGCGGGCGGTGTCGCCGGACTTGGTGAAGGCCACCAGCGACTGGGCGCCCAGGAAGTCGGCGATCTCGCAGGCCGCGCGGGCGACCGAGCCGCCCTGCGTACGCGGCTTCTTGCCCGGGACCAGCGGCTGCAGGCCGCGCGAGAGCAGCTCCTGCTCGGCGGCCTGGACGATGCGGGACATCGTCTTGACCGTCTCCAGCGGGTACGCGCCGACGGAGGACTCCGCGGAGAGCATGACCGCGTCGGCACCGTCCAGGATCGCGTTGGCGACGTCGGACGCCTCGGCGCGGGTCGGCCGCGAGTTGGTGATCATCGACTCCATCATCTGGGTCGCGACGATCACCGGCTTGGCGTTCCGGCGGCACAGCTCGATCAGGCGCTTCTGCACCATCGGGACCTTCTCGAGCGGATACTCGACGGCCAGGTCGCCACGGGCCACCATGACACCGTCGAAGGCCGCGACGACCCCCTCCATGTTGGCGACCGCCTGCGGCTTCTCCACCTTGGCGATCACCGGCACCCGGCGGCCCACCTCGTCCATGACGCGGTGCACGTCGCGGACGTCGGCCGCGTCCCTGACGAAGGACAGCGCGACCATGTCGCACCCCATGGCCAGCGCGAACTTCAGGTCCACGATGTCCTTCTCGGACAGCGCGGGCACGTTGACCGCGGCGCCGGGCAGGTTGATCCCCTTGTGGTCGGAGATCACGCCGCCCTCGATGACGATCGTCTTGACCCGCGGGCCCTCGACCGCGGTGACCCGCAGCTCGACATTGCCGTCGTTGATCAGGATCTGGTCGCCCTTGGACACATCCCCCGGCAGCCCCTTGTAGGTGGTGCCGCAGATGGTCCGGTCGCCCGGCACGTCCTCGGTGGTGATGGTGAACTCGTCACCGCGCACCAGCTCCACCGGGCCGTCGGCGAAGGTCTCCAGCCGGATCTTCGGGCCCTGGAGGTCGGCGAGCACGCCGACGGCGTGCCCGGTCTCCTCGGAGGCCTTGCGGACGCGGTGGTACCGCTCCTCGTGCTCCGTGTGGCTTCCGTGGCTCATGTTGAATCGGGCCACGTTCATCCCGGCCTCGATCAGCGACTTCAGCTGGTCGTAGGAGTCGACGGCGGGGCCCAGAGTGCAGACGATTTTGGAACGGCGCATGAGGCGGATCCTATCGGTTTGTTTCGGAGCGGAATTTTTAAGCTATGTCAGTCGGCGCAATACCGGGGCACGACCGCCGGAAGGGCCGGAAACTAGGCGGTGACCAGGTCGTACGCCTGGCTGGCGATCTCCAGCTCCTCGTCGGTCGGCACCACGGCCACCGCGACCCGGCTGGTCTCCGTGGAGATCAGCCGCGTCGAGGAACCGCGCAGCGCGTTGCGCACCGCGTCCACCTCGATGCCGAACACGGACAGGCCGCGCAGCGCCGCCTCCCGCACCGCCGCCGAGTTCTCCCCGACGCCCGCGGTGAAGGCGATGGCGTCCACCCGCCCCAGCACCGCGGCGTACGCGCCCACATACTTCCGCAGCCGGTGGATGTAGACGTCGAAGGCCAGCTGCGCCTCCGGGTCGCCCTCGCCCATCCGGCGGCCGATCTCCCGCATGTCGTTGTCCCCGCACAGGCCCAGCAGCCCGCTGCGCTTGTTGAGCAGGGTGTCGATCTCGTCGACCGACATCCCGCCGACCCGGGCCAGGTGGAAGATCGCCGCCGGGTCCAGGTCTCCCGAGCGGGTACCCATGACCAGGCCCTCCAACGGGGTCAGCCCCATCGAGGTGTCCACGCACACCCCGCCGCGCACGGCGGAGGCGCTGGCCCCGTTGCCCAGGTGCAGCACGATCGTGTTGACCTCGGCCAGGTCCCGGCCCAGCAGCGCGGCGGTGGCGCGCGAGACATACGCGTGCGAGGTGCCGTGGAAGCCGTAGCGCCGCACCCCGTACCGGTCGGCGGTCTCCCGGTGGACGGCGTACCGCGCCGCGGACTCCGGCATCGTCGCGTGGAACGCGGTGTCGAACACCGCGACCTGCGGCAGGTCCGGGCGCAGGTCGCGGGCCACCTTGATGCCGGTGATGTTCGCCGGGTTGTGCAGCGGGGCCAGCGGCACCAGCTTCTCGATCTCCTCGACCACCTCGTCGGTGATCAGGGTCGGCTCGGTGAACCGGGTGCCGCCGTGCACCACCCGGTGGCCGACCGCCGCGAGCGCGGGCGAGTCCAGGCCGAGACCCTGCCCGGCCAGCTCCTCGGCGACCTGCTTGAGCGCGGCCGAGTGGTCGGCGACGGGGCCCTCCCCGATCCGCTCCACGATGCCGGAGGCGAGCCGGCTGCCGTCGGCCATGTCCAGCAGCTGGTACTTGACCGACGAGGAGCCGGAGTTGAGGACGAGGACTCGGGAGCCGTTCACGGAGCTGTTCACGCGGTGGGTGCTTTCTGTACGGGGGAGACGGGGGCGGGCGTCTGGGCCTGGACGGCCGTGATCGATACGGTGTTGACGATGTCCTGGACGAGTGCCCCGCGGGAGAGATCGTTCACCGGCTTGCGCAGCCCCTGCAGCACCGGGCCGACCGCGACGGCGCCCGCCGACCGCTGCACCGCCTTGTAGGTGTTGTTGCCGGTGTTCAGGTCCGGGAAGATCAGGACCGTGGCCCTGCCCGCCACCTCCGAGTCCGGCAGCTTGGTCGCCGCGACGGCCGCGTCCACCGCCGCGTCGTACTGGATCGGGCCCTCGACCAGCAGGTCCGGCCGGCGCTCGCGGACCAGCTCGGTCGCCTTGCGCACCTTGTCGACGTCCGCGCCGGAGCCGGAGGTGCCGGTGGAGTACGAGAGCATCGCGATCCGCGGCTCCACGCCGAACTGGGCTGCCGTCGTCGCCGACTGGATGGCGATGTCCGCGAGCTGCTCGGCGTTCGGGTCCGGGTTGACCGCGCAGTCGCCGTACACCAGCACCCGGTCCGCCAGGCACATGAAGAACACGGAGGAGACGATCTGGGCGCCCGGCGCGGTCTTGATGATCTCGAAGGCGGGCCGGATGGTGGCGGCCGTGGAGTGCACCGCGCCGGAGACCATGCCGTCGGCCAGGCCCTCCTGCACCATCAGCGTGCCGAAGTACGAGACATCGGCGACCACGTCGTAGGCCAGCTCCTGGGAGACGCCCTTGTGGGCGCGCAGCCGCGCGTACAGCTCGGCGAAGCGCTCGCGCAGCGGCGAGGTCTGCGGATCGATGATCTGGGCGTCGGCCAGCTGGATGCCCAGCTCGGCGGCGCGCTTGCGGATCGCGTCCTCCTCGCCCAGCAGCGTGAGGTCGCACACGTCGCGGCGCAGCAGCACATCGGCCGCGCGCAGCACCCGCTCCTCCGTGCCCTCCGGGAGGACGACCCGGCGGCGGCCCGCCCGGGACCGCTCGATCAGCTCGTGCTCGAACATCATCGGGGTGACCCGGCCGGAGCGGGCCACCGAGATCCGGGCGGTCAGCTCGGCGGTGTCCACGTGCCGCTCGAACAGGCCGAGCGCGGTCTCGGCCTTGCGCGGCGAGGCCGCGGTGAGCTTGCCCTCCAGCGCGAACAGCTCGGCCGCGGTCGGGAAGCTGCCGCCCGCCACCGCCGCCACCGGGGTGCCGGGGGCCAGCCGGGAGGCCAGCGCCAGGATGTCCGGGCCGGGCCGCGCGTCCAGGGTCAGCAGCACCCCGGCTATGGGCGGGGCGCCCGCGCTGTGCGCCGCCAGCGCCCCGACGATCAGATCGGCCCGGTCGCCGGGGGTCACCACCAGGCAGCCCTCGGTCAGCGCGGGCAGGAAGCTGGGCAGCATGGCGCCGCCGAAGACGAAGTCCCGCACGTCCCGGGACAGCCCCGCGTGGTCGCCCAGCAGCACCTCGGCGCCCAGGGTGCGCACCACCTGCGAGACGGTGGGCGCGGACAGCGAGGCGTCCTCGGGCAGCGTGTAGCACGGCACGGGCAGGCGGCCGCTCAGCCGCTCGGCGACGGCCTCCCGGTCGCCGGGGGCCACCCGGTTCACCACGACGGCGACGACGTCGCAGCCCTGCGCCTCGTAGGCGCGGTAGGCGTTGTGCGCCTCGGCGCCCACCGACTCCGCGCTCTGGTGCTGGCCGCCCACGACGGTGATCACCGAGGCGCCGAACTCGTTCGCCAGCCGCGCGTTGAGCCCCAACTCGTCGGGGAGGCTGGTCGCGGCGTAGTCGCTGCCCAGGACCAGGACGTACTCGCAAGTGCGGGCCACCTCGTGGAAGCGGCCGACCAGGTACGACACCAGCTCCTCGGTGCCCTGCTCGGCCTGGAGGGCGGCCGCCTCCTCGTAGGTGGTCCCGAAGACGCTCTCCGGCGCCTGGCTCAGCCGGTAGCGGGCCCGCAGCAGCTCGAAGAGGCGGTCGGGGTCGTCGTGGACCAGGGGACGGAACACGCCGACCCGGTCGACATGGCGGGTCAGCAGCTCCATGACCCCCAGCTCGACGACCTGGCGGCCGTCGCCGCGCTCGATCCCGGTCACGTACACGCTGCGCGTCACGCCCTGCACTCCGATCCTTGTCGACTCTGTCCTTCTCGACTGCGCTCGACTGCGTCAGGCCGAAACTTCCCCAAAAACGGCCGTAAAGGCGGCCCTGTCCCCTTGACAATACCTGCGGGCGCGGATAAAGCGCGCGTCAGGTATGCGTCATGTGCGGGTCAGTCAAGCGTTACCCACGGGTCAGCTCCAGCGGGGCCACAGCACGGCCGGGCCCATGAAACAATCGGACTGGCTCACATCTACCCGTAGGCAGCAGGAGACACAGCACGATGCGCATCGGAGTTCTCACCGCAGGCGGCGACTGCCCCGGCCTGAACGCTGTGATCCGGTCGGTCGTCCACCGCGCGGTGGCCGGACACGGTGACGAGGTCATCGGGTTCGAGGACGGTTTCAAGGGGCTGCTCGACGGCCGCCATCGCAAGCTCGACCTGGACGCGGTGGCCGGCATCCTCTCCCGCGGCGGCACCATCCTCGGCTCCTCCCGCCTGGAGCGGGCGCGGCTGCGCGAGGCCTGCGAGACCTCCAAGGACCACGCCCGCGACTACGGCATCGACGTGCTGATCCCGATCGGCGGCGAGGGCACCCTCACCGCGGCCCGGATGCTCTCCGACGCCGGGCTGCCCATCGTCGGCGTGCCCAAGACGATCGACAACGACATCTCCTCCACCGACCGCACCTTCGGCTTCGACACCGCCGTCGGCGTCGCCACCGAGGCCATGGACCGGCTCAAGACCACCGCCGAGTCGCACCAGCGGGTCATGGTCGTCGAGGTCATGGGGCGCCACGCGGGCTGGATCGCGCTGGAGTCCGGCATGGCCGGCGGCGCCCACGGCATCTGCCTGCCGGAGCGGCCCTTCGAGATCGACGCGCTGGTGAAGATGGTCGAGGAGCGCTTCTCCCGCGGCAAGAAGTTCGCGGTGATCTGCGTCGCCGAGGGCGCGCACCCCGCCGAGGGCACGATGGAGTACAAGAAGGGCGAGATCGACCAGTACGGCCACGAGCGGTTCACCGGCATCGGCAACCGCCTCGCCGCCGAGCTGGAGCGCCGCCTCGGCAAGGAGGCCCGCCCGGTCATCCTCGGCCACGTCCAGCGCGGCGGCACCCCCACCGCGTACGACCGGGTCCTGGCCACCCGCTTCGGCTGGCACGCCGTGGAGGCCGCCCACCGCGGCGACTTCGGCATGATGACCGCGCTGCGCGGCACCGACATCACGATGGTGCCGCTCGCCGAGGCGGTCACCGAGCTCAAGACGGTGCCGGTGGACCGCATGGACGAGGCCGAGTCGGTCTTCTGAGCTGTCGGTCTTCTGAGCTTCTGACGCGCGCTTCGACCGCTTCCGGTTCCGCTCCCGCACCTCTCCCGGCCCGCGCCCCGGCGGACACGCCTCTGGTACTGTCCCGGCTTGATCAACGCCACTGGCCGATCGGACTGATCAAGGCTCTGATCAAGGGGGACGAAGGAGCGGGGGCGGGATGCGTCGGTTGTGGGCCCGCGTGTGGCTGCGCCACACGGCCCTGGTGGTACTCGTCACGGCACTGGTCGCGGTCGTCGTCATCGCGGTCCGCGACGGCGACGACGGCGGCCATCTCGCGGCCAACCGCGCCCAGTTGCGCAAGGCGTGCGACGGCGCCCTGCCGTACGAGGACCTGAGGCGGCTGGTCCCCGACGGCCGGGCGGGGGAGCTCACCCAGCACGGCACCATGCTCGAACCCGGCCAGGAGTCCCGCTCGCTGCTGGACTGCTCGCTGTCCTGGGGAGACGGGTACGGCGTCACGGTCCACGCCGAGGCGCTGGTCTCCGACGTCCCCGAGGGCATGCAGACCGACGACCTCCTCGGCACCGCCGGCGCCGACGGCACGTACGTGGCCCCCGGGACCACTGGCCAGTACGGCAGGCGCGGCGCCTGGGTGGTGGCCGAGTGCGTGGGGGGCCTGCGCGGCCGGGTCCGGCCCACGACCGACCTGTATGTCGCGGTCCTCGTCACCGACGGCGAACACCAGGGCGGCGACAGCCAGGCCGAGCGCGAGAAGCGCGCCAGGGCCGACCGGGCCACCGCCCTCACCGGCTTCCGCACCGCCGTCCACGTCGCGAACGCCATCACCAAGGCACAGAACTGCGGAAGCGCCCCGCTGAAGGTGCCCACCCGGGTGCTGGACACCTACCAGGCGTACAACGACAACGCCGACTGGCAGTCGGAACGCGTCGAGGAGCCCGGCCGCGACCTGCGCAAGTGCGGCTGGATCAACCCCCGCTCGCTGCCCGGCCTGATGTCCGGGCCCTGGACCACGCTCGGCGACATCGAGGACTCCGGCCTGGTGAGCGCCTGCCAGGGCACCTGGGACGCCGAGGCCGAGGACAACGACGGCACACAGCCGCGGGACTGGCAGATCACCGGGGTCGAGGCGGCCAGTTGGGCGGGCATCCTCGGCCGGACCGCGTACGACGCGTACGAGCGTGAGGGCCATGTGCCGGGGTGGGGAGCGACCCAGAGCCGGGGAAGGCCGTCGGGCGACGGCGGGAACGGCGACGACGGGAACAGCGACAGTGGGAAGGGCGGGAACGGCGGCCGGGAGCAGGCGGGCGCCCAGGGCGAGGACCGCATCTCCTCCTACGCCGACGACCCCCAGCTCGCCCTGTGGGCCCGCTCGGTGTGCGACGGCCGGGAGACCTACCACCGCGTCTCGGTGATCCCCGCGATCCTCATCGAGGACGGCGCGACCGCCACCCTCAGCGCCAAGGAGCACGCCAAGCTCTCCCGTACGGCGCGCACGGTGCTGGACCGCTACCTGAGCGCCGCGGACGGCTGGCCCAAGTCGGCGGGGTGCCGCGACACGAAGGTGCTCGGGGAAGTCGAGGAGTGGCACTGATGGCACTGAACGGACCGGCACTGAACGGACTGCGCGGTGCCGGGTGGCTCACCCGCCGCCGGCTGTGGGGCCTCGGGGCCGCCGTACTGGCGCTCGCCGCGCTGGCGGGCGCGATCGTGTGGATGGCGGGCAGCGACGACCGCGCGCTCGACGCGGCCTGCGACGGGGTGCTGCCCGCGAAGGATGTCCGCGCGGTGCTCGGGGACGGCGACATCAGCGTGAGCAACCGCACCGAGGGCACGTTCGACGCCGAGGCCAAGAGCACCAACACCCTGGCCGTACGCTGCGAGGTGACCGCGGACGGCAAGGGCAGCGTCCGGGTGACCATCGCGGGCGCGCCGCGCCCCCGCACCGGGTACGGCATCGCCGGGCTGTACACCTCCGTCCCCGGGGGAGACACCATCGCGGTCCCCCTCGGCCACGGCTGGTCCGGCCTCTTCGGCACGGAGAACGTGCGCCAGGGCGACAGCGAGGACGGCGAGGCGACCACCGCCGTGCTGCTCGACTGCGCCAAGGGCGGCAGCAGCCTGCTCATCACGGTCGAGACCAAGCTCGGCGGCGTCACCCTCGACGACCCCGCCGCCCGCCCCGACTTCGTCCGCACCGCGACCGCCACCGCCAAGGCGGCCAACGACCACTGGGGCTGCGGCGCGCGCCTGGGCACCCCGGTCCGCACGGTCGGCCTGCCGGTCAACGAGGACGAGTACGAGCCGCTCCTGGGCGCCAAGGGCACCTGCGCCGGCGTCCCGACGGCCGCCCGCTCCAGCGTGTCCACGGCCCGCGAGACCGCCCGCGACCGGGCCCCCCGCGAGACCTGCGCCCTCGGCGCACGCGACGGCTCGCCGCGCTACCGCCTCGACGCCTACTACGGCCCCTACGCCGAACAGGCCCGCGCCGAATACGCCGACGCCCCCACCCAGGACGGCCCCGCCCCCGCCGACAAACCCGCCGGCCGCCTCGGCCGCAGCGCCTACTGGGCCACCGCCGCCTGCCCGGACGGCGCCGAGGACGCGCTGTTCCTGGTCCGCGCCGACGGCACCGAGGACAACACCCGCCGCCGCCCCGACCTGTCGTACGAGCGCACCGCCCTCAAGGCCTTCGCGGAACGCTCGGCCCGCGGCCACGGCTGCGGGGCGCCGGTCACGCCGAAGGGCGGGTGACCAGGGCCGGCGGCCAGGGGTATGCAGTCGCCGCTCTGGTCGCACGGCCCACCGCGCGATATCTGATCGCGTAAAATTCGATATCCTGAAAGAGGTATGGGGCATCGTTCCGGAGGAGGGCACATGGCACGAACCGTCATCGACGTCGACGACGAGATGCTCGCCGAGGCCGCGGAGATCTTTGGCACTACGACCAAGGTCGCTACGGTGAATGCCGCGCTGGAAGACGCGATCAAGCGTCGCAAACGCGCATCGTTCCTGAACTGGCTGGCCGAAGGTGGGCTGCCCGACCTGACGGGTCCCGTGGAGGCTCCGGCTGATCCACACCAGGCCGCATGACCGATCGCTACCTCATCGACAAGTCCGCGCTCGCCCGTTACCCGAAGCCGGCCGTCCGTGCGGTGATCGAGCCGCTGCACAACGCGGGTCTGCTTGCCGTGTGCGGCGCCGTCGAGCTGGAGGTGTTGCACAGCGCCCGGTCGAAGACGGACGCGGAACGCATCCGCGACGAGATGCGCGGCTTCGACTGGCTTCCGACCCCTGATGAGGCATGGGACCGTGCCCTTGATGTGCAGACCCAGCTCATCGCGGCTGGTAACTGGAAGGCGCTCTCGGTATCGGACCTCGTGATCGCGGCGACCGCCGAACGTCACGGTGCTGTCGTCCTGCACTATGACGGCGACTACGACATGATCACAGCCGTGACGGGGCAGCCAATGCGATGGGTCGTGCCCCCCGGCACAGCGGACTGAGGCGCCCGCCTGCCCGGCTGGCGCCGAGGCCGCGCTGCTCCCGGTGCCCGCGGACGGCGGGCGCCCACGGCGGGTTCCCATCACCCCTTGACCGCCCCTCCGAGCGCGAAGCCGCCGCCCATCCGGCGGGCGATCAGCACGTACAGCAGGATCACGGGGGTCGAGTAGAGGATGGAGAAGGCCGCGAGCTGGCCGTAGGCGACCTGGCCGTAGTTGCCGAAGAAGGTGAAGATGGTGACCGACGCCGGAAGTTGGTCGGGGCTGAGCAGCAGCATGAAGGGCACGAAGAAGTTGCCCCACATCATGATGAAGCTGTAGATCATCACGACCGTCATGCCCGGCCCCATCAGGGGCAGGATCACGCGGGTCAGGGTCTGTGGCCAGGACGCGCCGTCCGTCCACGCGGCCTCTTCGAGGATGACCGGGACGCCGTCCATGAAGTTCTTCATCAGCCAGACCGCGAACGGGAGTTGGGAGGCGGCCAGGAACAGGGCCGTGCCGTACATCGTGTCGACGAGATCGACCTGTACGAAGAGGCCGTAGACCGGGACCATGATCGCGGTGATCGGTAGGCAGGTGCTGAACAGGATCGTCATCAGGTACGGGCGCACGAGGCGGGAGCGGAACCGGGACAGCGGATAGGCCGCGAGCGCCGCGCAGGCCACGGTGAGGACGGTGGCTCCGCCGCACAGCAGCAGGCTGTTGAGCATCGGAGTGAAGGTGATCTCGTCCGTCCACACCGCCTGGAAGTTGTCCAGCGTGGGGGAGTCGGGGACGGACACGCGCAGGGTGGCCTCGCCGTCCAGGGAGGCCAGGAGGAGCCAGGCCAGGGGGAGCACGAAGGCCGCGGCGACGACGAGCAGGGCGGCGTCGGCGGCCAGTCGGCGGCGGGTGCGGGGGGACCAGGCGGCGGGGGACCAGGCGGCGGGCGGCCCGGCGGTACGCGGTCCGGACGGCGGCTGGGACGTGGTGGGCCGGGACAACGTGCGGCCGGGCAGTGCGGACAACCTCGGACCTCCTCGCGCCTGCCGGCGCAGTCGATCAGCGTGTTGATCAGCGTCCCGTCTATGAAACCGTCCGCCCGGCCGTGGGGGAAGACTCCCGTCACATCAACGGAATCGAGCCGCGAGCGCGGCGCGTAGCACCGCGCTCGGCCGGCTCGTGGAGCGAGGTCACCCGAGCCGCTCGTCCTTACGCATCAGCAGACGGCCATGGCGGAGCGGCCGTTCGCCCTCGCACGGCTGGCGCGTCATCCGGCCGATCTCGGTGAATCCGGCGTCGCCGGCCAGCCGCGCGAGGTCGTCGATCGGCCACGCGTAGGCCGTGGTCACCTTGTGGTCGAACGGCGTGACCTGCTCGTCCTCCGCCTCGAAGAAGCCGGGCAGGAGGTGGCCGCCGGGTGCGAGCACCCGCCGGAACTCGGCGAAGTACGCGGGGAGGTGCTGCGGTGGGGTGTGTATGACCGAGTACCAGGACAGGATGCCGCCCAGCTCGCCGTCGGCGAGGTCCAGGGCGTCCATGGAGCCGACCTCGAACCGCAGGTCCGGGTAGGTCTCCCGGGCGGTGTCGATCATCACCGGCGACAGGTCCACGCCGAACACGTCCAGCCCCAGGTTCCGCAGATGCGCGGTCACCCGTCCCGGGCCGCACCCCAGCTCGGCGACGGGCCCGCCGCCGGCGGAACCGGCCAGCTCGGCGAACGCGGCGAGCACGGCCCGGTCCAGCGGTTGTCCGTCGAGTTCGTTCCGGAAGAGTTCGGCGTAGAGGACGGCCACGGCGTCGTAGGAATCCGCCGTGGTGGCGAGGTAGGAGGAAGGTTCAGTCACAAGCGAGGACCTTAGAACGTCCCCCGCCTCACCTCGACTTGTTTGAACGGCCGTTCGCACCGAACCGCGCGATCGCCTCCAGGACCGCGTCCCGCATCGCGGGGCTCCCCGTGTGCCCCGAGTCGTCGATGACCTTCAGCTCCGCGTCCGGCCATGCCTTGGACAGCTCCCACGCGGTCTTCAGCGGGCTGCCCAGGTCGAGCCGGCCGTGGATCAGCACCGCCGGGATCCCCGCCAGCCGGTGCGCGTCACGGAGCAGTTGTCCGTCCTCCAGCCAGGCGTCGTTGGCGAAGTAGTGGGCGCAGATCCGGACGAAGGCCATCAGTCCGTCATCGGGCTTGTCGCTGTAGTAGCCCGGGTGTCCCAGGGCCTCATGGGCGATGACGGCGTCCTCCCAGGCGCACCAGTCCCGCGCCGCCTTGACCCGGACTGCCTCGTCCGGGCTGTTCAGCAGCCGGTTGTACGCGGCCACGATGTTGCCGCTCCGGTCCGACTCCGGCAGCGCGTCGCGGAACGCCTCCCAGGCGCCGGGCAGCAGGCGTCCGACGCCCCGGTAGAGCCAGTCGGTTTCTTCCGGCCGGGTCATGGTGACACCGGCGATGACGATCTCGGAGACCCGCTCCGGGTGGCGCTCCGCGTAGGCGAGGATCAACGTCGAGCCCCAGGAACCGCCGTAGAGCAGCCAGCGCTCGACGCCCAGGTGCTCCCGCAGCCGCTCCATGTCGGCGATGAGGTGGTCGGTGGTGTTGTGATCGAGGCTGACGGCCGGGTCGGAGGCGTGCGGCAGGCTCTCACCACAGCCCCGCTGGTCGAACAGGACGATCCGGTAGACCTCGGGATCGAACATCGCGCGACTCCCGCGCCCGCCCCCGCTGCCGGGGCCGCCGTGCACACACAGGGCCGCCTTCCCGTCGGGGTTCCCGCTGGTCTCCCAGTAGATCCGGTTTCCGTCGCCGACGTCGAGGAGGCCGTGCGCGTACGGCTCTATGGGCGGGAAGGGCTCGGTCATGGCGGTCTCCTCAAGGGCGCGAACAACGACCTTGCGAGGCTAGACCCGTTGCCAGTGACTTTCCCCCCAATACGTGGGTGCGGTGAGTATCGGACAGCGACACGCCGACACCACGGCGTGTCGCTGTCCGATACTCACCGCAAAGTCGCTGGCATCGAGGCGGCTGGGGTGGTCAGGGTCCGGCCAGTGGGCGGGCGATGTCCAGCTCGACCCACACCTCCTTGCCCACGATCCGCTCCCGCACGCCCCAGCGGGCCGCCAGCGCACGGACGATGAGGAGCCCGCGCCCGAACTTGTCGTCGGGGGTGGGGCGGCGCGGCCGGGGGACACGTTCCCCCTTGGCGTCGGAGACGGCGATGCGCAGGTGGTTTTTGGTGAGGGTGAGCCGGACGCGGAAGTGGCGCCCCGGCACGCTGCCGTGGAGCACGGCGTTGGCGGCCAGCTCGGAGACGATCAGCTCGGCGTCCTGCGCGAGGGCGGGATGGCCCCAGTGGGCGACCAGCCGCGCGGTGTAGCGGCGGGCGGAGGTCACGCTTCTGGGGAAGGGGGCGTAGTCGACGCGGTCGTCCTGGAGGACGGGGTCGTCGGGGTCGGGGATCCGGGGGTCTTGGGGCGCGAATGCCATCGCGTCACCTCCAGCAGGCGGTTTCGGGCCTGGGCGCGCGAGGGCGTGGCGGATCGCCGGTCCGGACAACCTCGCTGCGCAAGCGGTTCATCACGGACCGTATTGCCGACTTCTAGATCAACACAAGTTCCTCCCGGAGGAAATCCTCCGGACGTGTTTGCGGTGCTGTGCCCGGCGAGGCCAGACTGTCCATGTGACGAGAAGTCAGCCGATGCAGGGAAACAGCACCTCGACCGTTCTGGGCCGCAGACTTGGCGGTGAGCTGATCAAGCTCCGCACCGGGGCGGGGCTCACCCAACTCGACGCCGCCACAGCGCTTACGGCGTCAACGACCAAGGTCGCCAAGATGGAACGCGGCTGGGTCCCCATGCGCGATCCGGACATCCGGGCCCTGTGCGAGCTGTACGGCGTGAGTGATCCGGCGGTGGTGGGCGGACTGTTGGAGCTGGCGCGGGTGGATCGTGGGCGCCGTAAGGCCAAGGGCTGGTGGAACGACTTCCCCGACCTCGGTGAGATGCAGGAGTACGTCGCCCTGGAGAGCGTGGCGACCAGCATCAGGACGTGGCAGCTCAGCTATGTGCCTGGTCTGCTGCAGACTCCGGACTACCTCCGCGCATTGGCTCAAGGCGCCTCGATGCGCGACCACCCGGACAAGGGCGAGAAGTTGGTCGCCGCCCGAGTCGCCCGTCAGCGGCGGCTCTCCGAAGAACCCGTACTGGCCCTGTGGGCGGTGATCCACGAAAGCGTGCTTCGGCAACAGGTCGGCGGACGCGAGGTGATGCGCTCGCAGTTGGCGCATCTGTGCCACGTCGCGGAAGAACCGCACGTCACGATCCAGGTGCTGCCGTTCACGGCCGGGGCGCACGTGGGTATGGGTGGCGCCTTCAACATCATCTCGTTCGCCGAGCCCGGGGCGATGGATCTGGTGTATACAGAGATCGCCCTCGGTCAGTTGTGGGTCGAGGGAGGCGACGAGGCAGCCCAACATCAGAAGCTGTTCGAGTGCATTTCCCGAAGCGCCCTCACTGAGCCAGAGAGCAGGTCATTCATCAACGTCCTCCGCGAAGAGGTGTGAGAAATGAACGCTCTTGAGTTTCGCAAGTCGAGCTACAGCTCCGCAGACCGCGAGTGCGTCGAGGTGGCCACCAACCACCCCGACACCGTCGCGATACGCGACTCCAAGCAGCCCGGGGGCCCCATACTCCACGTGGCGCCCGCTGCCTGGGCCGCCTTCCGGGAGGCCGTCGTTCAGACCTCCTCGCGCATCAGCCGCAGGTAGACCACCGAGAACACCGCGCCGACCAGCAGCAACAGCAGGGCCACCGCCGTGCCGTAGCCGATGAGCGACTTGTTGAACGCCTGGTCGTACATGAAGACCGGGAGGGTCTGGCTGCGGTTGCCGGGGCCGCCTCGGGTCATGGCCCAGATGAGGCCGAAGACGGACAGGGTCTGGAGGGTGTTGAGCATCAGGTTGGTGCCGATGGAGCGGCGGATCATCGGCAGGGTGACGTGCCAGAAGCGGCGCGGGCCGCTCGCGCCGTCGACTTCCGCGGCCTCGTTGATCTCCTGGGGGATCTCGGAGAGCGCGGCGGAGTAGACGAGCATGGAGAAGGCCGTGCCGCGCCAGACGTTGGCGAAGGAGACGGCGAGGATGGGGAGGGTGTAGAGCCAGTTCTGGGACGGCAGGTGGAGCCAGTCCAGAACGGCGTTGAGGGTGCCCTCGCGGCGGAAGAAGGCGTACAGCAGGAAGCCCGCGACGATCTCGGGCACCACCCAGGCCGCGATGACGATGGAGCCGGTGAGGGTGCGGATCGGCTTGGAGGCGCGCCGCATGGCGGTGGCGAGGGCGAGGCCGAGGGTGTTCTGGCCGATGAGCGAGGACAGGAAGGTGAAGACGAGGGTGAGGACGACGGCGTTGCGGAAGTCGTCGTCGGCGAAGGCGCGCCGGAAGTTGTCGAGGCCGACGAAGTTCGTGGTGGCGGCCCCGGTCAGCTGCATGTCGGTGAAGGCGATGTAGACGCAGTAGCCGATCGGCCCGCCGAGGAAGAGCAGCAGGAGGGCGGTGGCCGGGGCGAGGGGGAGCCAGCGCAGGGGGCGGCGGCGCCCCGGCCGCGTCGGGGCGGCCGGGGCCGCCGCCACCTTGGTCGCGGTCGCCATCAGCCCTTGGCCACCGTGGCGCCGTCGGCGATCGAGTCGAGTTGACCGCCGTACGACTTCGCGGCCTCGCCGGGTGAGGCGTCACCCGTGGTCACCGACTCCATGGCCTCGCCGATCGCGGTGGAGACCTGCGGGTAGACGGGGAGCGCCGGCCGGTAGTGGGTGTACTTCACCAGGCCGGTGAAGAAGGTGATGCCGGGCATGGAGGACAGATAGCGGGGGTCCTTGGCGACGTCGTCGCGGACCGCGATCTGGGCGCCGACCACGCACCATTCGACCGCGTTCTTCTTGGTCTGGAGCTGCTCGATGAACTTCCAGGCCAGGTCGGGGTTCTTGGACTTGGCGGTGATCGCCCAGGTCCAGCCGCCGGACATGCTGACCTTGCCGGGTGCCTGGCCGTTTTGCGTGGGCATGGCCGCCTGGCCGAGGGTCTTGGACCACTCCGGCCAGGGCTTGCCGCCGGTCTTCAGCCAGTTCTGGCCGAGCCAGGAGCCGTCGAGGGCGATGGCGAGCTTGCCTTCCGGCAGCCACTCGCTGTAGACGGTGGTGCCGACGTTGGGGTCGAGGGCGTCGGAGACGTCGGGGCCCAGCTTCTCGGAGTAGACGGTCTTGAGGAAGTTCAGGGAGTCCTCGAAGCCCTTGCCGCCGGTGACCCACTTCTTCGCCTTCGGGTCGTACAGCGGGTTCTCGCCCGTGCCGTACAGCAGCATCTCGAAGCTCTGCATGACGGCGGTCTCGCCGGGGGCCTTGCCGGTGTAGACGTTGAGCGGGGTGACGCCGGGGACCTTCTCCTTGATGGTGCGGGCCGCGTCGAGGATCTCGTCCCAGTTCTTGGGCTGCCAGTCGGCCGGCAGCCCGGCTTTCGCGAAGATCTTCTTGTTGAACCACAGGCCGCGGGTGTCGGTGCCGTCCGGGACGCCGTACGTCTTGCCGTCCTCGGCCTTGGCCGCGGCCTTGGCGGTGTCGACGAACCGGTCCCAGGTCTTCCACTTGTCCAGATAGTCGTCGAGGGGGCGGAGATAGCCGGCCTTGATGTCGGAGTTGATCCGGAAGGTGTCCTCGTAGACCAGGTCGGGCGCGGTCTTGGGGGACCGCATCATCTGCTGGACCTTGGTGGCGTAGTCGTTGTCCTGCGCCTGGATCGGGATCAGCTTGACCTTTTTGCCGGGGTTCGCCTTCTCGAAGTCCTTCTTCACCCCGGCCAGGTAGTTGTCCTTGAATCTGATCTTGTTGTCGGTGCTGCGGGGGTAGGCGACCTTGACGGTGTCCGGGTCGCTGCCCGAGCCGCCGCCGCAGGCGGTGAGTCCCGCGGCGGCGACGAGCGTGACTGCGCTGAGGATCAGTGGGGCGGTGGGGCGCACGGGCACGACCTCCTTGCTGGCCTCTGGGGCTGCGGGCCGACCGTACGGTCGGCTCCCGGGCAAGGTCAATCCCCGTGACCAGGAACGCCCTTGATCGAACGTCAGCCCGTAAACCCCGGATCCGGCCTGGCCGTGCCCGCCCGCTCAGCCGGTGTAGCCCGCCAGCACCTTGGTGAAGTCGTACGTGCCCTGGTTGATGCCGCTGCATGCGTCCGCGTCCGAGCCGGAGCCGCACGCGCGGTCGCGGTTGAGCGACCAGAAGCTGACCCGGGCCAGGTGGTGGCTCTTGGCGTAGGAGACCACGGACTTGAAGTTGTCGAGGGTGACCGTCTCGCCCGCGACATCGGTCTTGCCATTCATGGAGGAGAAGCCGGACTTGCGGTACGCGGCGTCGGAGGACAGGCCGTAGGCGCTCGCGACCGTGTTCTTCAGGCCGTCGACCGCCGACTTGGTGGCCGCCGCCATGTCGAGGGAGCCCTGGCCGAAGTCGAACGGCATGACGGTCCAGCCGTCCACGTCCACGCCGCTCGCCGCGCCGCGCCTGACCAGGTCCTTGCCATTGGCGTCGGGGCCGCTGGTGGTCGTCCCGAAGGTGACGTACACCTTGATCCCGCTGTTCTTCTGCTTGACGATCTTCAGCGCGTCGATCACCCGCTGCCGGACCGTGGCGTTCTCGAATTCGCTCGCCTCGATGTCGATGTCGATCGACTTGAGCTTGTAGGCGTCGATCACCTTCTGGTACGCGCCGGCCAGCGCGGAGGCCGAGGAGCACTTCTCGCCGAGCTTGGCGCCGCTCCAGCCGCCGAAGGATACCGTGACGTCGCCGCCGGCCGAGCGTATGGAGTTGATCGTGGACTGGTCGGCGCCGCCGGTGAGCGCGCGGGAGCCGTCCCACTTCGGGTTGCAGCCGCCGTCCGAGAGGATGAAGGCCATCGTGAACTGGGTGGTGCCGGTGGCCGCCATCACATCCGTGGCCCTGGGCGGGCTGCCCCACCCGAGGTAGAGGTACGGCCCGGTCTGGCCGCTGGCCGCGGCCATGGCGCCCGGGGCGGCGGAGTGCGCGGCCGTGGCGTTCGGGGCGGCGGCGCGAGGGGCGGCGGCCTGGGCGCCGGTGGCGGCGAGGGCGGCCGTACCACCGGTGGTTATCAGCCCACAGGTGGCGACGAGCGCGAGTCTGCGGGAGCGCTTGGACTTCTTTTCCATGGGGGGTGTCCTCCGGGACAACACGCGCAACGAGGGCGACAGGGGAGCATACGTGCACCGAACAGCTGTCCATTGAGCGAGGTTGCGGACGTGAACGCTAGCGAGTGGTGTGGTCGGCCGACAAGATGTCGGATAGGAAAGTTTCCTATTGCTCTACGAGCCGGAGTCCGGGGCCCGGCTCGCACCGTGGTCGCTCAGTCCTGATCGCTCAGTCCGCGTGGTGCCCGGTCAGCCAGCGGTAGACCAGTTCCGGGCGGCCGACCTGCCCGTACTGCGGGGCCCGCGCCGCCCGGCCCGCGTCGACCAGGTGCTCCAGATAGCGGCGCGCGGTGATCCGCGAGATCCCCACCGCCTCGGCCGTCGAGGCGGCCGAGATGCCCTCCTCGGCCGCGCGCAGCGTGTCGGTCACGGCTTGCAGGGTGGCCGGGGTCAGCCCCTTGGGCAGCTCGGCCGGCTGCGGCGCGCGCAGCGCGGCCAGCGCGCGGTCCACCTCGTCCTGTCCGCTGGCCTCGCCCACGCTCGCGCGGAACTCCGCGTAGCGCAGCAGCCGGTCCCGCAGCGTTGCGAATGTGAACGGTTTGAGGACGTACTGCACCACCCCGAGCGAGACCCCTTCCCGGACCACCGCGAGGTCGCGGGCCGAGGTCACCGCGATGACGTCCGCGGTGTGGCCCGCCGCGCGCAGCCCCCGCACGAGCTGCAGCCCGTGTCCATCGGGCAAATACAGATCCAGGAGCAGGAGATCGGCGGGCGTCCGCTCCAGCAGGCGCTGCGCCTCGCCGCGCGTCCGCGCCGCGCCGACGACGGTGAAGCCGGGGACGCGCTCGACGTACATCCGGTGTGCGTCGGCGGCGACGGGGTCGTCCTCGACCACGAGGACCCGGATCGGGCCGGGCGGCGCCGGGTTCGCCTGCGCCGGGCTCATCGGGCGGATTCCTCTCGCGAGGCGGGGGACGCCGGCTCGTTGCGGGGCGCGAATTCGGCTGCCGGTTCGTCGCGGGGCTCGGTGTCGTCCCCCTCCGCCGGGTCGGCCAGGGGCAGGCGGACCGTGAACTCCGCGCCGCCGTCCGCCGCCCGGGAGACCTCGATCGTGCCGCCGTTGCGGGACACCGCCTGCCGGACCAGGGCGAGCCCCAGCCCGCGGCCCGGGGACTTGGTGCTCCAGCCCCGCCCGAAGGCGTCCTCGACCGCCGCCGGGTCAAGACCGGCGCCCGTGTCGCGTACGCACAGCGTCAGCTCGCCGCCCGCCGCGCGGGCGGTGACCGTGACCCGGGCGCTGCGGGCCGCGCCGCGGCCGGCGCCCTCGGCGGCGGCGTCCGTGGCGTTGTCGATGAGATTGCCGAGGATCGTCACCAGGTCGCGGGCCGGGAGGCCGGGTGGGAGCAGCCCGTCGTCGATGCGGCTGTCGGGGGCGAGGACGAGTTCCACGCCGCGCTCGTTGGCCTGGGCGGCCTTGCCGAGCAGCAGGGCGGCCAGCACCGGCTCGGCGACGGCCCCCACGACCTGGTCGGTGAGCACCTGCGCCAGCTCCAGCTCGGCGGTCGCGAAGTCCACCGCCTCCTCGGCGCGCCCCAGCTCGATCAGCGAGACGACGGTGTGCAGCCGGTTGGCGGCCTCGTGGGCCTGGGAGCGCAGGGCCTCGGTGAAGCCGCGTACGGAGTCCAGCTCGCCCGACAGCGCCTGGAGCTCGGTGTGGTCGCGCAGCGTGACGACGGTGCCGCGCTGCTCTCCGCTGCTGACCGGGGAGGTGTTGACGACCACGACCCGCTCGGCGGTCAGGTGCAGCTCGTCCACGCGCGGCTCGGCGGCGAGCAGGGCGCCGGTCAGCGGCGGGGGCAGGCCGAGGTCGGCCACGTACCGGCCGACCGAGTCCCCGGAGAGGCCGAGCAGCTCCCGCCCGGCGTCGTTGATCAGCGCGATCCGCCGCCGACCGTCGAGCATCAGCAGCCCTTCCCGCACGGCGTGCAGCGCGGCCTGGTGGTAGTCGTGCATCCGGCTCAGCTCGGTGGCGTTCATGCCGTGGGTGTGGCGGCGCAGCCGGGCGTTGATGACGTAGGTGCCGATGCCGCCGATCGTCAGCGCGGCGAACGCGACCACGAGCAGCGCCAGCATCTGGCGGCGCACCTGCGCGCTGATGGTGTCCACGGTGATGCCCGCGCTGACCAGCGCGGTGATCCTGCCCCCGGCCCGCGCGTCGCGCACCGGGGCCACCACGCGCACGGACGCGCCCAGGGTGCCGGTGTACGTCTCGTCGAAGATGTGGCCGCGCAGCGCGGGCCCGGTGTTGCCGAGGAACTTCTCCCCTATGCGGTCCGGGTCGGGGTGGGTCCAGCGGATCCCGCGCGGATTCATGATCGTGACGAAGGCGACCCCGGTGTCGCGGCGCACCCGCTCGGCGTACGGCTGGAGCCGGGCGGAGGGGTCGTCGGAGCGTACGGCCTCGGCGACCGCGGGGGAGTCGGCGACCGCGGTGGCCGCGGCGGTGGCCTGGCGCCGGGCGGACTCCTCCGCCTGGCTCCGCCCGGAGACGTACGAGAAGATCGCGCACCCCGCCACCACGGCCGCGACCAGGACGACCTGCATCGCGAACAGCTGGCCTGCCAGGCTCCGGGGGCGGGGGACGCGCATGCCACACAGTGTGCCCTGCACATGGCCGTTTCTTGAATCCTCCCCTCCCTGCAAGGGGAGGGGATTCCTGGCTCAGGCTGCCTGCGGGAGCAGCGCTCCCGCAGGTCTTACGCCCTCGGCACCAGCCGGGTCGAGACCGGCCCGGACCAGCATCACGCGGGCGGAGTTCTTGTCCCTGGGGGAGACGGCTCCGCACGCAGCGCAGGTGTAGGTGCGTTCGGACAGCGGGAGTGCGTGCTTGGTTCTCGCTCCGCACGATCCGCAGTCCATGGTGGTGTACGCGGGGTGCACCAAGCGGATGTCCCGCCCGTGCTTGCGACCCATCTCGATCAGGGCCTTCTTCACCGCGCCGATCGCCGCGTCCGCCGCCTTCCGCGTCATCGAGGACTTGGCCAGGAACTGGGGTTTGAAGTCCTCCACGGCGATGGCGTCATGGTCGCGCACGGTCTTCTTCGCCCACTTGCGACCGGTGTCCTGGCGCTGCCGGGCGATCTTCGCGTAGGTCTTCGCCCGCCACTTCCTCGCCTGGCGGTAGCCCCTCGAGGCGGCCTGCCCCTTCTTCGGTCTGCGGCGGGCCATCATCCGGTCATACCGGCTCAGCCTGGCCTGCGCCTTGCGGCCGTACTGCGCGTGCGGGAGATCGTGGGCGTTGGAGGTGGTGGTCGCTATCTGCTTCACGCCCCAGTCCACGCCCAGCACCCGGCCGGTCTCCGGCAGCGGCTCCACCTGGGCGGGGACCACGAACGAGCAGTACCAGTGCCCGACACTGTCCTGGTACACGCGCACCGAGGAGGGTTCGGCGGGCAGGCCCCGCGACCACACCACCGACAGCACGATCCCGCCCGCCAAGTGCAGACGCCCGTCCCTGAGCCTGAACCCGCGCCGGGTGTAATTCAGCGTCGGCAACGCCTCACGCTTCCTCTTCCATCCCGGCATACCCGCCCGCCGCCGCTGAGGCACACGCTCCCGGATGTCCTTCTGAGCCTTGGCACGCGACTTAGCGAAGTCCCGGATCACCTGCTGCTGCACCACACTGGAGCCCTCACGCAGCCACGGCATACACTCCCGCGCCCGCGTCAGCATCCTGTCGAGCTGCGCCGGGCCACAGGTCCGCTTCTCACCCGTGGCCTTGTTGTGCAGGTGGGTGGCCCTGGACTTGGCCACGCACTCGTTCCAGATCCACCGGCACCGAGCCCATTCCGCCAACAGCATCGTATGGGCGGTCGAGGACACGCGAAGCCGGTACGTGTACCGGGCATACCCGGCCCCCTCGGCTTCACTCGACGTCGTCATGCCGTCAACGTAGTGTCATCGTTCGGATTCCACTCCGTGTTCCGGCAGCACTACTCGAACGGGTGACCGCCCAAGCTGCTACGGAATGGCGGCCCCTCAACTCCGGGAGAATTACCACCCTTCTTGGAGGTCGCCCTCACAGCTCCCCGGGCGCGGACCTCGGATCCACCCGGCGGCGACCCTGCTTCCCCTGCCCCGTTACGCGGGAATCCGGACTCCTCCCCGGTCTGAAGGCCAGGGCATCCGCCGGGAAATCCCGGTGAACGAAATGAACGGAAGGGTGACCGCCGTCACAGGCGGGGTGCATAGTCCTCGGGACCGTCCAGGGCGAAGTGCGAGCCGCACGACGCATCAGCCGGGACAGCTGGACGGCAGAGCAGAAGGGGGCAGCACCGTGGCTGCGCAGACCTCGCCGCCCGATTCCGTGGGTACGGATGCCGGGCGGCCGAAGAAGGACCGGATTCACTACCTCTACATCGCGGTGATCGCCGCGGTCGGGCTCGGCATCCTGGTGGGCTTCGTCGCCCCCGATACGGCGGTGGAGCTCAAGCCGCTCGGCACCGGCTTTGTGAATCTCATCAAGATGATGATCTCGCCGGTCATCTTCTGCACGATCGTGCTCGGCGTGGGTTCGGTGCGGAAGGCCGCGAAGGTCGGCAAGGTCGGTGGCCTCGCGCTCGGCTACTTCCTGCTGATGTCGACCGTGGCGCTCGCCATCGGCCTGGTCGTCGGCAACATCATCGAGCCGGGCAGCGGGCTGCACCTGACCCACGAGGCGGCGCAGGCCGGGCAGGGCCAGGCGGAGGGCGCCCACGAGTCCACCACGGACTTCCTGCTCGGGATCATCCCGACCACGATCGTCTCCGCCTTCACCGTGCCCGAGGTGCTGCAGACCCTGCTGGTCGCGCTG
This sequence comes from Streptomyces sparsogenes subsp. cuspidosporus, assembly GCF_039532705.1. Taxonomy (NCBI): domain Bacteria; kingdom Bacillati; phylum Actinomycetota; class Actinomycetes; order Kitasatosporales; family Streptomycetaceae; genus Streptomyces; species Streptomyces sparsogenes. The sequence goes on from NZ_BAAASD010000010.1 coordinate 188,817, forward strand.
CTGGTCGGCTTCGCGCTGCAGGCCATGGGCAAGAGCGGCGAGCCGGTGCTGCGCGGGATCGGCCACATACAGCGGCTGGTGTTCCGGGTGCTGGCCATGATCATGTGGGCGGCGCCGGTGGGTGCCTTCGGCGCGATAGCCGCGGTGGTCGGCGAGACGGGCGTGGACGCGCTGAAGTCGCTCGCCGTCATCATGATCGGCTTCTACATCACCTGTGCGCTGTTCGTGTTCCTCGTACTGGGCACGGTCCTGCGGCTCGTCTCGGGCGTGAGCATCTTCTCGCTGCTGAAGTACCTGGCCCGCGAGTTCCTGCTGATCGTGTCGACCTCGTCGTCGGAGTCCGCGCTGCCGCGCCTGATCGCCAAGATGGAGCACGCGGGCGTCAGCCAGCCCGTCGTGGGCATCACCGTGCCGACCGGCTACTCGTTCAACCTGGACGGCACCGCGATCTACCTGACCATGTCCTCGCTGTTCATCGCCGAGGCCATGGGCAACCCGCTGTCGATCGGCGAGCAGATATCCCTGCTCGCGTTCATGATCATCGCGTCGAAGGGTGCGGCGGGCGTGACCGGCGCGGGCATGGCCACGCTGGCCGGCGGGCTGCAGTCGCACCGCCCGGACCTGGTGGACGGCGTCGGCCTGATCGTCGGCATCGACCGCTTCATGAGCGAGGCGCGCGCCCTCACCAACTTCGCGGGCAACGCGGTCGCGACCGTCCTGGTCGGCACCTGGACCAAGGAGATCGACAAGGAGCGCATGCGGGAGGTGCTCGCCGGGCGGCTGCCGTTCGACGAGACGACGCTGTCGCCCGACGGGCACGGCGTGGAGGCCGCGGACGACTCGGACGGCGCGGACGGCGCGGGCTCGGCCGTGCCGGAGCGGCGCGGCGGCCCGGACACGGCGAAGGAGCACGCCGCCCTCTGACCCGCTCCGCCCGTGCGGCGCGCACCGCACGCACGGCCGACGCGGCCCTGCCCTCCTGAATCGGGGCAGGGCCGCGCTCGTTTCACCCCCCGCCCGCGGACCTCGCGGGGACGTGCACGACCCCCGTCGCCGTCTCCGCGTGCACCCCCGGGAAGACGGGGAGCAGCGGGGCGACCAACAGGGCGACCCCCAGGACCGCCGTGGCGATCCGCCCCCAAAGAGACATACGTCCGGCTCCCTTCCCTCCGCCACGTCTTCACCCCCGTGGAAGACGTACGGTCCACTTCAGCGGCCCGGCGGTTGTTCGGCAGCCCCCGCCGCCGTACGGAACAATGGGAAGAGCGTCTGACGGGGGGATGGAGCATGGGCCGTCGGGAGAGTCCGCTGGATCCGAGCGCGGGCCCGGTCCAGCGTTTCGCCTACGAGCTGCGCAAGTTGCGGACCGAGGCGGGCGGGCCGACCTATCGGTCCATGGCCCAGCGGGCCCCGTACTCCGTCACCACGCTGTCCCAGGCCGCCGCGGGAGAACAACTCCCCTCGCTGCGGGTCGCCCTCGCGTATGTGGAGGCGTGCGGTGGCGACCGGGCCGCATGGGAGGCCCGCTGGCGCGAGGCCGCGGAGGAGGTGGCCGGCCGCCCCGCCGACGACGAGGACGCCACCCCGCCGTACCGCGGCCTGGCCCGCTTCGAGCCGGGCGACCACGACCGCTTCTTCGGCCGCGACCAACTCTTTGCCGAGCTGCTGGAGTTGGTGGCCGAGAGGAGGTTCGTCGCCGTCTTCGGCCCCTCGGGCAGCGGCAAGTCCTCGCTGCTGCGGGCCGGCCTGATCCCCGCCCTGCGCGACGGCGCGCCGACCGTGCCGCGCCCGGCCGTGATCCGCGTCCTCACCCCGGGCGACCGCCCCCTGCGTACCCACGCCGCCGCGCTCGCCCCGCTCGGCTCCGACAAGGGCGGCGGGGACGGGGACACCTGGCTGGTGGTCGACCAGTTCGAGGAGGTCTTCACCCTCTGCCGGGACCCGGCGGAGCGCGCCGGGTTCATCGAGCGGCTGCTGTCCGCCCGGGACGAGAACAGCCGGCTGCGCGTGGTCCTCGGCGTACGGGCCGACTTCTTCGGCCGCTGCGCCGAACACCGGGAGCTGACCGCGGCGCTGCGCGGCGCCACCTTGCTGGTCGGGCCGATGGGGCGGGCGGAGCTGCGGGAGGCGATCGTCAAGCCGGCCGCCGCGGAAGGTCTGATCGTCGAACGGGCGCTGACCGCCAGGATCGTCGAGGAGGTCGCCGACGAACCCGGCGGTCTGCCCCTGATGTCCCACGCCCTCCTGGAGACCTGGCGCCGCCGCCGGGGGCGGACGCTGACCGAGGAGGCGTACGAGGAGGCGGGCGGCGTCCAGGGGGCCATCGCCCTGACCGCGGAACGGGTGTACGGGGAGCTGAGCGAGCGGCAACTGGAGGCCGCCCGGCGGATCATGCTCCGGCTGATCACCCCGGGCGAGGGGGCCCAGGACACGCGGCGCCCGGTGGACCGGGAGGAGCTGGGGCTGGACCCGGCGGAACGGGGGGCGGGCCCCGGCGGCACCGACCACGATTCCGCCCGGGGTCCCGGCCCCGGCACCGACCCCAATTCCGACACCGACCCCCTCCCCGACACCGACAGCACCCCCGACACCGACGCCGACACCGACCCCGATCCCGGCGCGGCCGGCGACACGGCCCTGGTGTTGGAACGCCTGGTACGGGCGCGGCTGGTCACCCTCGACGAGGGCACGGTCGACCTCGCCCACGAGGCGCTGATCACGGCCTGGCCCCGGCTGCGCGGCTGGATCGACGAGGACCGCCAGCGGCTGCGGACGCACCGCAAGCTGACGGAGGCCGCCCGGGCCTGGGAGGAGCTGGGGCGGGACCCCGGCGCGCTCTACCGGGGCGCGCGGCTGGCGGAGGCGTGGGAGGCGTTCGGCGAGGCGGGCCGGTCGGACGAACTCACCGCAGCCGAACGGGACTTCCTGACGGCCAGCCGGGCGGCGGGCAAGCGCGAGCGCCGGCGGCTGCGGGCGTTCGTGGGCTCGATGGCGTTGCTGCTGGTGCTGGCGCTGGTGGCCGGGGTGGTGGCGTGGCAGCAGAACCGGACGGGTGAGCAGCGGCGCGCGGAGGCCACCTCCCGCCGGATCGCCTCCGTCGCGGAGAACATGCGGTACGCGGACCCGGTGACGGCGCTGCGGCTGAGCGTGGCCGCGTGGAAGATCAGCCACACGGTGGAGGCGAGATCCGCGCTGCTGGGGGCGGTGGCGCAGCGCGAGCGGGACACCTTCACCGCCACCGGGGCCGGTGTGAACGACCTGGCGTCGCTGAGCGCTGACGGCCGTACGCTCGTCACCTCCGACGGGCAGAAGGGCCGGACGGTCGCCTGGGATGTGCTCACCCACCGCCGGATCGGCTCGTTCAGGACGAGCGACGAGTCGGAGACCGTGACGGCCGTCTCCCCGGACGGGCGGCAGGTGGTGACGGACGGGGAGAGCGGGTTGCAACTGCGGGACCGCGCCTCCGGTCGGCCCATCGGCCCTCGTTTCCCCTTTTCCGGGAACGGTGAAGTCTCCTTCGGGCCGAGCGGACACACCCTCCTCGTCGAGGACGGACACCGGCTCCGGCTGTGGGACATCCGGCACCGCCACGTCCTGTTCCAGCGCGCCGGCGAGACCATGCAGCAGCCGGCGCTCAGCGCGGACGACCGGAGGCTGGCGCTGTGTTCGGACCAGAACGAGCTGGAGGTCTGGGACGTCCCCGCGCACCGCCGGATACGCACGCTCCCGGCCGCCGCCTCGCGCGCGGCCTGCCCTGCGGGCGAGGACAGCGACGGCGTGGAGTTCGTGCTCACTGCGGACGGCGGGAAGCTGCTGGTCAGCACCGTGAAGGGGGTCCGCGACTGGGCGCTGGACTCCGGGAAGGAACTGCCGGGCATCTCCCACGCCGGGCTCTGGGACCTCGCCCCCAGCCGTGACGGGCGACTGCTGGCGGCCACGGATGGCCAGGAGATCCTGATGTGGCGGATCGACAGCCCGGACAGGCCGGTCTACCGGCACCCCTTGGCGGGGCGGCAGATCGCCGGTCTGTGGCTGGACGCGGACCACGGGGTGATCCGCTACCAGGAGGGCGAGGGCATGGGGGGCGACCCGGTGCGCACCCTCCACCTGGGAGGCGCCACAGCCGCCGGTTGGGGGCCGAAGCGGGACGGGGAGGCCCTGTTCAGCCCCGACGCGAGCCTGATCGCGGAGGTACGGACCTCGGGCGGGCGCGCACGGATCGAGCTGCGGCACACCGGCGACGGAACCCCGGCCGCCGCCCTGCCCCCGGCCGACTGCCGGGCCACCGCGCGACCGGGGCACAAGGGTTGGTCCTGCCAACCGCTCATGGCGTTCAGCGCGGACGGGCGCACCTTCGCCTATGGGTTCAGCGAGCGGGACGACCGCACCGGCGGGCACCGGGCGGAGCGGGTCACGGTGTGGGATGTGCGCCACGGCCGCAAGACGGCAGACCTCCCCCTCACCCCGAAGGAAACGAGCGACCCGGGTGTGGAGTCGATCGCGTTGACACCGGACGGCGGGACCGTGGTCGCCTATCGGCGGTTCTCGGAGATCCTCGACCTGTGGCGAGTGCGTAGCCGTACGAGGGTGACGCGGCAGGCGCCCGGACTGGCGGACGTCCTGGTCGGCGGTTCCGGCGACCTCGCGATGTCCTTCACCGACTCCGCCGCCCTCGCCGTGCGTCCCGACGGGCGATTGGTCACCACGGCGTCCGGCCGGCGATTCACCCTCCCTTCAGGACACCCGGCCCGGTCGACCCCCTCGCAGGACTCGGTCTACGCGCTGGCCTACAGCCCCGACGGTGAACAGCTGGCCCTGGGCACGGACTCGGGACAGGTGACGCTGTGGGACGGGGACGCGCTGCGCCGCCTGGGCGTCGTCTCGGGGACGCTCACCGGCGAGGGGCGCGAGACGGCCGAGCCCGTGGAGGCCCTGGCCTACTCGCCCGACGGCACGATCCTGGCCGTGGCGGGGGACAAGGGGACGGTGCGGCTGTGGGACACCGCGTCCAGCCGCCCGCTGGGATCCGCCCTGATCACCGCGGGGGACGCGGTCCGGGCCCTCTCCTTCGGCAAGGACGGCCGGACCCTGCTGGTCGCCGGCGAACACGTCCCCCTCCAGAGGTACGCCGTCGACCCCGACCGGGCCACCGCCGCCGTCTGCGCGCGGGCCGGGGGCGGGCTCTCCCGGGCCGAATGGAAGACGTACATCCCGGAGGTCCCGTACCGCGAGGTGTGCTGAAGTCCCGTACCGCGAGGTGTGCCGATACCGCGGATCGGGGACAGCCGACAACCCCGCGCCTCCCCCCGTGGAAGGCGCGGGCGAACAGGGACGCTCGTATCAGCGAGAGATAAGCGCGGGTTAAGCGCTTGCTGAGTGATTACCGAGCGTTATCGGAAAACCGGCGTTCGCCGTCCACGGCGACCCGGAGCTGCTCGGGCAGCGCGGTCCATTCCGGGCCGTCGTTCTGGGGCTTGACCCAGGCGACGTTCCCGCCGGTGTCGATATAGGCGACGCGGCCGATGGCCTCGCGCTCGATGTCGTACACGAGATCGCCTATCCGAGGAAGTGTGCGAGCCTGTCCCGGTGCCGTCATGAGCTGCCCTTTCGCCGTCGCGCCACCTGTCGGTGCGCGTCTAGCCGCCTCGGCCCTGTGACCGGCCGCCCCGAGGAATCCGACCGCGAGGAGTCCCGCGGCCAGGGCTCGGTGGTACCGGCCGCTCGACCGGCGTGGTCTCGCCGGTCTGGTGGTCGATATGCGAGTCAAGCCCCCCATGCCGCCCCCGTTTGTCTTCGTGCGGAGGGCTCCCCGTTACCGCGGGCTCCCCACCCGGCGGATATGAGCCGGACGTGAGCGTGGGTGCGCCGCGGCGCCCTCGTTGCCCGTAGCGTGCAATGGATTGCTGATCTCCCGCTGATGCGGCGCTGACCTGTGACTGTGGGTAGGCTGCGAGATGGCCGCAGGAATCTCAGGTACCGACGGGGGAAACGCGTGCACGGGACCGAGTTTCGTCTGTTGGGCCCGGTCGGGATATGGCAGGGCGAGCAGGGGCTCGGCCCGACCGCCGCCCAGCAGCGATCCGTCCTGGCGATGCTGTTGCTGGAGCCCGGCCGGGTGGTGTCCGTGGACCGGCTGGTGATGGCCGTCTGGGGCGAGGACCCGCCGGGGTCGGCGCGCAACGCCGTACAGGTCCAGATATCCAAGCTGCGCAGGATCCTGGCCGCCCTGCCCGACACCGAACTGTCCACCTCCGCGCAGGGCTACTGCCTCACCGTCGACCCCGAGCGGGTGGACCTGCACCGGTTCCGGGAGCTGGTGCGCGAGGCGCGGAAGGCCGGCGACGGCCCGGCGGGCGAGCTGCTGCACGCGGCGCTCCAGCTCTGGCGCGGCCCGGCGCTCGCGGATGTCGCGGGCGGCTGGCTGCCCGGGACCGTCGGGGCGGGGCTGGAGGAGGAGCGGCGCGCCGTGGTGGAGGAGTGCGCCGCGATCGATCTGCGCTCGGGGCGGCATCAGCAGGCCGCCGCCGTGCTGTCGCCCCTGGTGGCGGAGCACCCCTTCGCCGAGCGGTCCGTGGGCCTGCTGATGGAGGCGCTCAGCCGGTCCGGCCGGCGGGCGGACGCGCTCGCGCTCTTCCGCGCCACGCGGCGGCGCTACGTCGAGGAGCTGGGCATCGAGCCGGGGGACGACCTCCAGCGGCTGCACCAGCAGGTGCTGGAGGAGGAGACCTCCCCCGAGCCGTCCCCGACGCCGTCCTCGTCCCCGGCCCCGACCCCCTCCCACGCCCCGTCCCCGGCCCACACCTCTGCCGACCCCCCTTCCGACGCTCCCTCCCCACGCCCCTCCCCGTCGGCGTCCCCGCCCCCTTCCGCATCGCCATTGCCTTCGGGGTCCCCGCCGGCCGGCGGGCTCGCGGTGCCGCAGCAACTCCCCGCCGACGTCGCCCACTTCACCGGGCGCGAGCGGGAGCTGGCCGGCCTGGACGCGCTGCTGCGACCCGAGCCGGAGCCCGGGGCCGAGGCCGGGCGGGCGCCCACCGCGGCGGTGATCTCGGTGATCGCGGGCAGCGGCGGGCTGGGCAAGACGACGCTCGCCGTGCACTGGGCCCACCGGGTCCGCGACCGCTTCCCCGACGGCCAGCTGTATGTGAACCTCCGCGGCTTCGGCCCGACCGGATCGGCGATGACCCCCTCGGAGGCGGTGCGCGGCTTTCTGGACGCCTTCCAGGTGCCCGCGCACCGGATACCGGCGACCGTCGAGGCCCAGACCGCCCTGTACCGCAGCCTGTTGGCCGACCGGCGGGTGCTGATCCTCCTCGACAACGCCCGCGACGCCGACCAGGTCCGTCCCCTGCTGCCCGGGGCGCCCGGCTGTCTGGTGCTGCTGACCAGCCGTAACGAGCTGACCAGCCTGGTCGTCGCCGAGCAGGCCCAGCCCCTGCCGCTGGACCTGCTCGACCGCGCCGAGGCGCGTGAACTGCTCGCCCGGCGGCTGGGCTCCGAGCGGGTGGCGGCCGAGCCGGGCGCGGTGGAGGACGTCATCACGGTGTGCGCGGGGCTGCCCCTCGCGCTGGCCATCGTCGCGGCCCGCGCGGCCACCCACCCCGGCTTCACCCTCGAGGCCCTCGCCCGCGAACTGCGCGACGCCCGCGGCAGCCTGGACGCGTTCGACGGCGGGGACGCCACCACCGACGTCCGCGCGGTGTTCTCCTGGTCGTACCACGCCCTCGGCGCCGACGCCGCCCGGCTGTTCCGGCTGCTGGGCGTGCACCCCGGCCCGGACATCGCGGCCGCCGCCGCGGCCAGCCTGGTGGGGCTGCCCGTGCCACAGGCCCGCCGGCTGCTGCTCCAGCTCACCCGGGCCCATCTGCTCACCGAGCGCAGCCCGGGCCAGTACGCGCTGCACGACCTGCTGCGCGCCTACGCCATCGAGCTGACGCAGGCGTACGACTCCGAGGCCGACCGGCGCGCCGCGCTCCACCGGACGCTCGACCACTACCTGCACACCGCCCTCGCCGCCGGCCGCGTGTTCACCCCGCACCGCACGCCCATCACCCTCCCCGCCGCGCGGCCCGGCGTCAGCCCCGAGCCGCTCGCCGAGTACGGGGAGGCGCTGACCTGGTTCACCGTCGAGCACCCGGTGCTGGTCGCGGTGCAACAGCAGGCGGCGGAGAGCGGATTCGAGACCCACGCCTGGCAGTTGGCCTGGACGCTCGCCGAGTTCCTCGACCAGCTCGGCCACTGGCACGACCAGGACGTCGTGCACACCGTCGCGCTGGAGGCGGCCCGGCGTACGGACGACCTGGCCGGCCAGGCCCACGCCCTCCACGGCCTCGGCCTCGCCGACCTCCGCATGGCCCGCTACGACCGGGCCCGCGAGCGCCTGCTGCGCGCCCTGGACCTGCACGGCAAGACCGGCAACCCGGCCGGCCAGGCCCTCATCCACGTCGCGCTCAACCTGGCCGGCGAACGGCAGGGCCGTCACAAGGAGGGCCTCTACCACGCGCAGCGCACCCTCGAGCTGTACCGGGAGGTCGGCCACCGCGGCGGGGAGGCGTACGCCCTCAACAACGTCGGCTGGGCCTACGCCATGCTCGGCGAGTACCAGCAGACCCTGATCCACTGCGAGAAGGCCCTGCGCATGCTGCAGGAGGCCCATGACGGACGCGGCGCCTCCGCCGCCTGGGACAGCCTCGGCTACGCCCACCACCGCCTCGGCGACCACCAGCAGGCCATCACCTGCTACCGGAACGCGGTGGAGCTGCGCCAGGAGCGCGGCGAGCGGGTCCGCGGGGCCGAGTCCCTCTACCGCCTGGGCAGCGCCCAGCTCGCCGCCGGTGACATCCCCGGCGCCCGCGACTCCTGGCAGCAGGCCCTGACCATGTTCGACGTCCTCGGCCACCCCGACGCCGGCCGGGTCCGCGAGGAACTCGGCCGGCTGGGGTGATTCCGGGCCGGACGCCGACGGGCCCGGCTCGGACTCAGCCGAACGGGATCCGGACGTACGACTGGTTGCCCGTCCCCAGGGTGCTGCTGCCGTTGCCGATGGCGTTCCAGACCTCCACCCGTACCTTCCCGTTGCTCAGGTTGCCGAGCGATCCGGTGGCGGACTTGAGCCCGCGGGCCTGGGTGTAGTGCTCGTAGCCCGCGACGGGGTCGGTGGCGAAGTACTGGTAGGTCTCGGTGCGGTCCCAGCTGCCGTCGCCGGTCAGGTCGTAGGAGATACGGACCTGCTGACCGTTGGCCACGGTGGTGCCCGCGTCCACGAACAGGTCGAACTGGGTGGCGCCGCCGTTGTAGGTGGCGTTCAGCCCGGAGGCGAGGAAGGTCTGCGGCTGGTACGGGGTGCCGTCGTGGTTGGTGCCGCCCGCCGAGGCCAGGGTCGCGGCGGAGGCGGAGGTGGAGGCGGCGCCGAGGGTTCCGCCGCTGCCGAGGTAGCGGGTGGCGGAGCCGGTGGGCGGGTCGGTGGGGCCGCCGCCGCGGGTCCAGACGGCGACGTAGTCGACGAGCATGGGGTGGCCGGGTTCGGTGGCCGCGGTGGGGGTGGCGGAGCCCTGGACGGCGTCGGGGAAGGCGCCGCCGATGGCGACGTTGAGGAGCAGGAAGTAGCCGGCGTGGTCGGTCATCCGCGACCAGGTGTCGGCGTCCACGCTGTTCTGGCTGACGCTGTGGAACTGCTGGTCGTCCACGTACCAGCGGAGCTGGTTGGGTGTGGTGGAGCGGTCCCACTCGAAGCGGTAGGTGTGGAAGGCGGACTGGCAGCTCGCGCCGGGGCAGGTGCGGCTGGCGCCGAGGCCGGTGGTCTCCTGGCAGGGGCCGCCGGGGTTGACGCCGCAGTGGAGGGTGCCCCAGACGGAGTTGATGCCGTTGACGTTCTCCATGAGGTCGAACTCGCCGACGCCCGGCCAGTTCTGGTAGTTGCCCCGGTACGGGCTGCCGAGCGCCCAGAAGGCGGGCCAGTAGCCGAGCGCGGCGTTCCCGGTGACGTTCGGCATCTGGATCCGGCCCTCGATGCGCAGCACGCCGCCCGCCGGGGCCTTGAAGTCGGCGCGCCGGGTCTCGATGCGGGCGGAGGTCCAGTTGCCGGAGCCGTCCCGGAGGGGGGTGATGCGCAGGTTGCCGTTGCCGTCGAGGCCGAGGTTCCGGGTGGAGTCGGTGTAGCTCTGGATCTCGCCGGTGCCCCAGTTGCCGGGGCCGCCGGGGTAGGAGTGGCCGGTGTCCAGCTGCCAGTTGGCTGAGGACGGCAGGGTGTTCGCGGAACCGTTGAAGTCATCGCTCCACTGCAGGGTCCACCCGGCGGCGGGCGGCACCGCGCCCCGCGCGGGCGCGGTGCCGAACAGCGTGGCGAGGGCGGTCAGCGCGAGCACGGCGGCGGCCAGCGCGGCGGTGAGGGGTGTGGTGAGGGGTATGGCGAGGGGTGCCCTGGGTCTGGTGCTCGTACGTCTCGTGTTCACGGGGACGACCTCCAGCAGGCTGTGGGGGGTGTCGCGGGCATGAGAGCGCTCTCACGTTTATGTAGGTGCACGCGGGGAGGTCGTCAATGGTCCGCGCGCGTTCGTTTCCCGAAGATGGGAAAGGGCCTGCCGCGGTGGTGTCAGGCGGGCCGCAGCCAGATGGTGGCCAGCGGCGGCAGCACCGGCAGGATGCTCGCGGGCCGTCCGTGCCAGGCGGTGGGCTCGGCCTTGAGCGGTTCCGGGTTGCGGACGCCGCTGCCGCCGTAGCGGCCGTCGTCGGTGTTCAGCACCTCACGCCACAGGGGGATTCCGTCGGGCACGCCGACGCGGTACTCCTGGCGCACCACGGGCGAGAAGTTGCTGATGGCCAGCAGGGGGGAGCCGTCCGCGTCGAAGCGCAGGAAGGCGAAGACGTTGTCCTCGGCCCCGTCGCCCTCGACCCAGGCGAACCCCTCCGGGGCGGTGTCCCGCTGCCACAGCGCGGGCGTGGCCAGATACGTCCGGTTCAGGTCGCGCACCAGGTCGCGCACGCCGCGGTGGTCGGGCTCGGCGGAGTACGAGGGGTCGAGCAGCCACCAGTCGGGGCCGTGGCTCTCCGACCACTCGGCGCCCTGCGCGAACTCCTGCCCCATGAAGAGCAGTTGCTTGCCCGGGTGGGCCCACATGAAGCCGAGGTACGCGCGGTGGTCGGCGCGCTGCTGCCACCAGTCGCCCGGCATCTTGGACACCAGCGACCGCTTGCCGTGCACCACCTCGTCGTGGGAGATGGGCAGCACGTAGTTCTCGCTGTAGGCGTACACCATCGAGAAGGTCATCTCGTGGTGGTGGTACCTGCGGTGCACCGGCTCGTGCGCGACGTAGTCGAGCGAGTCGTGCATCCACCCCATGTTCCACTTCAGGCCGAAGCCGAGGCCGCCGAAGCCGCTGGGGCCCACGTGGTGGGTGGCGCGGGTGACGCCGTCCCAGGCGGTGGACTCCTCGGCGATCGTCACCACCCCGGGGCAGCGGCGGTAGACCGTCGCGTTCATCTCCTGCAGGAACGCGACGGCGTCGAGGTTCTCCCGGCCGCCGTGCGCGTTGGGCGTCCACTGGCCCGGCTCGCGCGAGTAGTCCAGGTAGAGCATGGAGGCCACGGCGTCCACGCGCAGGCCGTCCACATGGAACTCCTCGCACCAGTACACCGCGTTGGCCACCAGGAAGTTGCGCACCTCCGTGCGGCCGTAGTCGAACTCCAGCGTGCCCCAGTCCGGGTGCGCGGCCCGGGCCGGGTCGGCCGGCTCGTACAGCGGCCTGCCGTCGAACTCGGCCAGCGCCCAGTCGTCCCGGGGGAAGTGCGCGGGCACCCAGTCGACCAGCACCCCGATGCCCGCCTGGTGCAGGGCGTCGACCAGGTACTTGAAGTCGTCGGGGGTGCCGAGGCGGGCGGTGGGCGCGTAGAAGCCGGTCACCTGGTAGCCCCACGAACCGCCGAAGGGGTGCTCGGCCACCGGCATCAGCTCGACATGCGTGAAGCCGAGGTCCTTGACGTACGCGGGGAGCTGCTCGGCGAGCTGCCGGTAGTTCAGTCCCGGCCGCCACGAGGGCAGATGCACCTCGTACACCGAGAACGGCGACTCGTGGACGCGGTGGCCCGCCCGCGCGGCCATCCACGCGTCGTCGCCCCAGCGGTGGTGGGAGGTGTGCACGACCGAGGCGGTGGCGGGCGGACACTCCGTGCGGCGCGCCATCGGGTCGGCACGCAGGGTGTGGCTCCCGTCCGGGCGGGTGATGTCGAACTTGTACACCGCGCCCTCGCCCACACCGGGCAGGAACAGCTCCCATACGCCGCTGCCGCCCAGCGAGCGCATCGGGAAGGCCGTGCCGTCCCAGTAGTTGAAGTCCCCCGCCACCCGCACGCCCCGCGCGTCCGGCGCCCACACCGTGAACCGCGTCCCGGCGACGCCCTGGTGCGTCATCGGCCGCGCGCCCAGCGCGCGCCACAGCTCCTCGTGGCGGCCCTCGCCGATGAGGTACAGGTCCAGCTCGCCGAGGGCGGGGAGGAAGCGGTACGCGTCGTGCTGCTCCTCTTCCCTGTCCCCGCCCTTCTCGCTGTCCTCGTAGGTGACCAGCAGCCGGTAGTCGGGGATCTCCCGCAGTGGGATGACCCCGGAGAACAGGCCGTCCCCGTCGGGCCGCAGCCGCGCGCGCAGCCCGCCGGCGGCGACGGTCACGGACCGGGCGTACGGGCGCAGCGCGCGGAACAGGATCCCGTCGCGCACGGGGTGGGCGCCGAGCAGGGAGTGCGGGTCGTGGTGCGAGCCGGAGAGCAGCCGCTGCCGGTCGGTGTCCCCGAGCGGCGCCGCGGCACGTACGCCGTCGTCACTGCCCTCGCGACGATCCCTGCCGCCGCCGATGGCCGGTGGCGCGGCCTCGGCGGGCGGCTGTCCGGTGGGTGCTGGGGGTGTGGTGGGGGGTGTCGCCGGGGCCCGGGGGGTGGGTGGGGCGGTGTAGGAGGAGCGGGACATGGGGCCGTCGCCCGTGCCGTGCGCGGCGGCGCGGTGGGCCGGGGGTCGGCCGGCGGTCGGGCGGAAGGTGGCCGGTACGGAGGCGTCGCCGGCGTGGGCGGAGGCGGGGCCGGCGTCGGCTGGTCCGGTGGAGGCGGGGCCGGTGGGGGCGCGGCCGGGGTCCGGGGCCTCGTCGGACGGGGAGGGGTTGGCGGGCGGGCGTGCGGTCACGGGGATGTCCTCCCAGGAGGGGCTGGGGATCGGCACGGGTGGGGTCAGGGGCGGGCCGCGGCCAGGCGGCGGATGGCGGACATCGGGACGGGCAGCCACTCGGGACGGTGGCGGGCCTCGTAGACCACCTCGTACACCGCCTTGTCCGTCTCGTGGGCCCGCAGCAGCTCCGGCTCGTCGCGCGGGTCGGCGCCGGACGCCTCCGCGTAGCCCGCGCAGTACGCGGCCCGGGTACGGCCGGCCCAGTCCTGGGGGCTGTCGTGGCCGCCCACGGCCGCCGCGTAGTCGAACGAGCGGAGCATGCCCGCGATGTCGCGCACCGGGGGCTGCGGGCGGCGGCGTTCGGCGAGCGGGCGCGAGGGCTCGCCCTCGAAGTCGATCAGGGACCAGCGGACCCCGGTCTCCTCGCTCCCGCCCCCGCCGCTCCCCGCACCACTCTCCCCGGCCCCGGTAGCGGCCCCGGCCCCGGTCCCGCCGTCCTGGACCGTCCGCAGCACCTGGCCCAGGTGCAGGTCGCCGTGGATGCGCTGCGCGGTCCAGGTGCGGCCCGCGCGGCCGAGCGCGGCCAGGTCCTCGTACGCGGCGTGCAGCGCGGCGCGGTAGGGGTGGAGCGCGGGGACGGCCGCGGCGGCGGAGTCCAGGCGCTCGGACATGGCGGCCGCGAGGTGCTCGATCTGCGGGCGGCGCAGGACGGTGGTGGGCAGCGCGCGGGCCATCGCCAGGTGGACCTCCGCGGTGGCCTGCCCGAGGGCGTGCGCGGCCTCGGTGAAGTCGTCCCGCGCGGCCAGCGCGTCGAGGGCGAGCTGCCAGCCGTCGGTGGAGCCGGCGAGGTAGGGCTGCAGCACACCGAGGGTGAAGGGGTCGGAGCGGGGGCCGGCGCCCTCGGCGGGCGGGGCGGCCTCGAACCAGGCGGCGGGGGCGGGCACCCGGGTGCAGCCCGTCCGGGCGAGGGCCAGGGGCAGCTCGAGGTCGGGGTTGGTGCCGGGGCTCACCCGACGGAAGAGCTTGAGGATAAACGTATCTCCGTAGATGACGGAGGAGTTGGACTGTTCGGCGGTCAGCAGCCGGGGAGCGAGCGCCTGGGGGATGGCCGCGGACGGCTCGCGCAGGAAGCGCAGCGGCCCGAGGGTGCCGGGCATCCGCAGCCGTTCCAGCAGGAGGGTGGCGAGGTGGGGGTCGAGCAGCGCCTCGTAGACGGCCCGGCCGTCCAGCGGCCCGCCGGTGGGGCGGCCGATGAGGGCGGGGGCGAGCCGGGGCGGCAGGGCGGGGCGCACGCCGAGCAGGAGCTGGTAGCAGTCGCTGGCCGCCGCGCCGCGCGGGTGGCCGCAGCCCGAGCCGTGCCGGTGGCCGGGGGGCTCGGGCTGCTGGGCGCGGACGAGCAGGTGGAGCAGCCCTGGTGTGGTGCCGGTGGTCGCGCAGGGCAGCAGTTCGGTCGCGGACACGAGGGAGAAGCCGGTGATCGGGCGGCCCTTGCCGGCGAACCAGCGCTGGCGGGGCAGCCATTCCGCGAGCAGGGGGGCGAGGGAGGTGAGCAGCCCGGCGGGGCCCGCGGCCGTGGTGGCAAGGGGCGCGGAGGGCGGGGGGTCGACCCGCGGTACAGCGGTCGGCGGGTGCTGTGCCCCCCGGGAGAATGAAGCTTCCGGCATGGCGTCGCGTCCTTTCCCCGGGCACACGACAGTCAGGGCAAAGTGTCCCGGATTGCGGCATTGACCGTGCGACGGTGCGGGACGTGTCGGGCGAGGATCGTCCGTACGGCCAATCTTCCGTGTGGCCACTAGGCCGTACGGCCAATCCTCCGTAGGACCCCCTACGGAGTGCGCGGTCGGCTTCGCCCGTGCGGTAGTAGGGAACCTGCCCCCGATGTGGGGTCGAAAACGCCCGTACGCGCCCCAGGTGGGCGCGTACGGACGGAAGCGGGCCAGGCGCGGGGCCGCCGGGCCGCCCAGGGGACGGCGGGTCAGTCGGTCCAGTGGCCCGCCGCGTCCGAGGGCCGCAGCCGGAACCAGTAGAAGCCGTGGCCCCCGAGGGTCAGCAGGTAGGGCAGCTCGCCGATGGCGGGGAAGCGCACGCCGCCGATCAGCTCCACCGGGTGACGGCCGCTGAAGGCCTGCAGATCCAGCTCGGTGGGCTGGGCGAAGCGCGAGAAGTTGTTCACGCACAGCACGAGGTCGTCCCCGCCCTCCTCGTCCCCGGGTGCCTCGCGCAGGAAGGCGAGGACGGCGGGGTTGGAGGAGGACAGCTCGGTGAAGGAGCCGAGGCCGAAGGCGGGGTTCTGCTTGCGGATCTCGATCATCCGGCGGGTCCAGTGGAGCAGCGAGGAGGGGCTGCTCATGGCCGCTTCGACGTTGGTGACCTGGTAGCCGTAGACCGGGTCCATGATGGTGGGCAGGAACAGCCGTCCGGGGTCGCAGGAGGAGAAGCCCGCGTTGCGGTCGGGGGTCCACTGCATGGGGGTGCGGACGGCGTCGCGGTCGCCGAGCCAGATGTTGTCGCCCATGCCGATCTCGTCGCCGTAGTAGAGGATCGGCGAGCCGGGCAGGGACAGCAGCAGCGCGGTGAACAGCTCGATCTGGTTGCGGTCGTTGTCCAGCAGGGGGGCCAGTCGGCGGCGGATGCCGATGTTGGCGCGCATCCTCGGGTCCTTGGCGTACTCCGCGTACATGTAGTCGCGCTCTTCGTCGGTGACCATCTCGAGCGTCAGCTCGTCGTGGTTGCGCAGGAAGATGCCCCACTGGCAGCCGGAGGGGATGGCCGGGGTCTTGGCGAGGATCTCCGAGACCGGGTAGCGGGACTCGCGGCGCACCGCCATGAAGATGCGCGGCATCACCGGGAAGTGAAAGGCCATGTGGCACTCGTCGCCGCCCTTGCTGAAGTCGCCGAAATAGTCGACGACGTCCTCGGGCCACTGGTTCGCCTCGGCGAGCAGCACGGTGTCCGGGTAGTGGGCGTCGATCTCGGCGCGGACCCGCTTGAGCATCTCGTGGGTGCGGGGCAGGTTCTCGCAGTCGGTGCCCTCCTCCGCGTACAGATACGGGACGGCGTCCAGCCGGAAGCCGTCGATGCCCAGGTCCAGCCAGAAGCGCAGGGCGGCCAGTACCTCTTCCTGGACGGCGGGGTTCTCGAAGTTGAGGTCCGGCTGGTGCGAGAAGAAGCGGTGCCAGTAGTACTGCTTGCGCACCGGGTCGAAGGTCCAGTTGGAGGTCTCGGTGTCGACGAAGATGATCCGGGCGTCCTGGAACTGCTTGTCGTCGTCGGCCCACATGTAGTAGTCGCCGTACGGTCCCTCCGGGTCGCGGCGGGACTCCTGGAACCACGGGTGCTGATCGCTCGTATGGTTCATGACAAAGTCGATGATCACCCGCATGCCCCGCTGGTGGGCGGCGTCCACGAACTCGACGAAGTCGGCGAGGTCCCCGAACTCCGGCAGCACGGCGGTGTAGTCGGACACGTCGTAGCCGCCGTCGCGCAGCGGGGAGGCGAAGAAGGGCGGCAGCCACAGGCAGTCCACGCCCAGCCACTGGAGATAGTCGAGTTTGGCCGTGAGTCCCTTGAGGTCGCCGATGCCGTCGCCGTTGCTGTCCTGGAAGGAGCGCACCAGCACCTCGTAGAACACGGCGCGCTTGAACCATTCGGGGTCGCGGTCCTTGGCCGGAGTGTCCTCGAACTTGTCCGGTACGGGCTCGTTGACGGTCATGATGTGGGTGACCCTCCGATCGGTGAGGACGGTCGCAGGGACAGCACATGCGCGGGAGCCATGGGGCGGCCCGGCTCCAGGCGCACATAGTTGTCCCTGCCCCAGTGATAGGTCTCGCCGGTGAGCTCGTCGCGCACCGGGGCGGACTCATGCCAGTCGAGGCCGAGTTCCGGCATGTTCAACGAGACCGTCGCCTCCTGGGTGTGGTGGGGGTCCAGGTTGACGACCGTGAGCACGCACGAGTCGCCCGTCCGCTTGGAGTAGGCGATGACAGACTCGTTGTCGACGTGGTGGAATCGCAGGTTGCGCAGTTGCCGCAGGGCCGGGTGGCGGCGCCGCAGCCGGTTGAGGCAGGTGAGCAGCGGGGTGATGGTGCGCCCCTCGCGCTCGGCGGCCGCCCAGTCGCGCGGCCGCAGCTGGTACTTCTCGCTGTCCAGGTACTCCTCGCTGCCGGGGCGCAGCGGGGTGTTCTCGCACAGCTCGTAGCCCGCGTAGACGCCCCAGGTGGGGGAGAGGGTGGCGGCCAGCACGGCCCGCGCCTCGAAGGCGGGGCGGCCGCCCTCCTGGAGATAGGCGTGCAGGATGTCGGGAGTGTTCACGAAGAGGTTCGGCCGCATGTATCCGGCCGCTTCCCCGGACAGCTCGGTGAGGTAGTCGGTGAGCTCCTGTTTGGTGTTGCGCCAGGTGAAGTACGTGTACGACTGCTGGAAGCCGATGGCGCCGAGGGTGTGCATCATGGCCGGCCGGGTGAAGGCCTCGGCGAGGAAGATGACATCGGGGTCGGTGCGGTTGATGTCGCCGATCACCTTCTCCCAGAAGACCACGGGCTTGGTGTGCGGATTGTCCACGCGGAAGATCCGCACACCGTGGGAGATCCAGAAGCGCAGCACCCGCTCGGTCTCGCGGACCAGCCCCGGGAAGTCCGTGTCGAAGGCGATCGGATAGATGTCCTGGTACTTCTTGGGCGGGTTCTCGGCGTAGGCGATCGAGCCGTCGGCGCGCCGGTGGAACCACTCGGGGTGCTCGGTCACCCATGGATGGTCGGGCGAGCACTGCAGCGCGAAGTCGAGCGCGACCTCCAGGCGCAGCTCGCGGGCGCGCGCCACGAAGTGGTCGAAGTCGTCGAGGGTGCCGAGGTCGGGGTGGACCGCGTCGTGGCCGCCGTCGGCCGAGCCGATCGCCCAGGGGGAGCCGACGTCGTACGGGCCCGCCGACAGGCTGTTGTTGGGGCCCTTGCGGTACGAGGTGCCGATGGGGTGGATCGGCGGCAGGTACACCACGTCGAAGCCCGCCGCGGCGACGGCGGGCAGTCGCTCGGCGGCGGTGCGCAGGGTGCCGCTCACCGGCCGCCGGTCCTCGGCGACCTTGGCGCCCTCCGAGCGCGGGAAGAACTCGTACCAGGAGCCGAACAGCGCGCGCTCCCGCTCCACCAGCAGCGGCATCGGGCGGGAGGCGGTGACCAACTCGCGCAGCGGGTGGCGGTCGAGGACCTCGGTGACCTCGGGGGCGAGGGCGGCGGCGAGCCGGTCGGCCACCGGGCGCCGCTCGTCGCGCAGCGCGTCGACGGCCCCCAGCACCGCCTCGCGGCCGTCGCTCTTGGGGACGGCCCCCGCCGCTCGCTCGTGGAGCCGCGCGCCTTCCTCCAGGACCAGGTCGGTGTCGATCCCGGCGGGGATCTTGACGGCGGCGTGGTGGCGCCAGGTGCCGATCGGGTCGCTCCACGCCTCGACCGTGTACGACCAGCGGCCCTGTGAGGTCGGGGTGACGTCGGCGCCCCAGCGGTCGGTGCCGGGGGCGAGTTCGCGCATCGGGGTCCAGGGCCCGGAGCGCCCGGCCGGATCGCGCAGTACGACATTCGCCTTGACCGCGTCGTGGCCTTCCCGGAACACGGTGGCGCTGACTTCGAACGTCTCGCCCACCACCGCCTTCGCGGGGCGGCGGCCGCAGTCGATGAGCGGGCGGATGTCCAGGACGGGGATGCGACCGATCATAGGATCACCTGACGGCGTTGCGGGCGTATATGCTGTGGCGGCTTTTGTCCTTTGTATCGGTTCTGCCGCCTTGCGACGGGTTGCGGGCATGACAGCTCCTGTCCGCGTTCACTCTGGTGGGCGGATGGGGTCGGCCATGGGGGGCGTGTTGGGAAAGCCTTCCCACGCGGCGCGGGGCGACAATCCGGGTTCCCGTTAACTTCCCGTGCGTAACGCGACTCGGCCCCGCGCGAGCCTGAAACAGGACAAGCGCGGGGCCGACGGGTTTCTCCCGGGGCGGGCTTGGGGCGGCCCTGGGGGCGTGCTCGGTGCGGGCGGTGCCGGTGGGGTCAGGGGCGCGCCGAATTCCGGCCGTTCCGGGCGGAGTTACGGGGAAGGGACCGGGATGCGGGCCGGGACGCGGCCCGGGACTCGGGCTCGGTCGCGAGACCCGAGGCCAGCAGCCGAAGCGCCGCCTCCGACGGGGACCCCGGCTCCGCGCCGTACATCAGCAGGCGCTGGTCCCCCGAGTCCGTGAGCCCCGTCATCTCGAAACTCAGCTCCATCGGCCCGACCAGCGGGTGGTGGAAGGACTTGACACCGTAGGAGCACTGGCGCACCGGGTGGCGCGACCACAGCGCCGCGAACTCGCCGCTCTTCATGGTCAGCTCGCCGATCAGCTCCGCCAGCCGCCGGTCGTCCGGGTGCGCGCCGGCCGCCAGCCGCAGCGCGGAGACGGCGAGCCGCGCGTCGCTCTCCCAGTCGGGGTAGAGCTCGCGGGTGTGGGGGTCCAGGAAGAGCAGCCGCTGGGTGTTGGGGCGGTCGGCGGGGCGCTCGGGGGCGTCGGCGGCCAGGTGCCCGGCGACCAGGGCGTGCCCGAGCGGGTTCCAGGCCAGGACGTCGAAACGAGCCGTCAGGACCAGCGCGGGCACCCCGTCCATGGCCTCGATCAGCCGGCGGGTGCTCGGCCGGGCGGCCTCGGCGCGCGGCGCCGGGCGGCGCGCGGCCCGCGCCGGGCGGGCCAGATTGCGCAGATGCGCGTGTTCGTCCGGGGTCAGCCGCAGGGCCCGGGCGATCGCGTCGAGCACGCCGTCCGAGGCGCCCGACGACTGGCCCTGCTCCAGCCGCGTGTAGTACGCGACGCTCACCCCGGCCAGCTGCGCCAGCTCCTCCCGGCGCAGCCCGGGCACCCGGCGTCGGGTCCCGTACGAGACCAGCCCGACGTCCTCGGGGCGGAGGCGGGCGCGGCGGGTGCGCAGGAATTCCCCCAGCGCGGGCGGTGTGTCGATGGGCCTGTCCATGGACACCAGTGTCCGACAGCCGGGCCCGGCGTGCCTGCCCCTGCCGGGGTCAGGCACGCCGGGTCGGCCCCTCATCACTTGTAGGTGATGTCCGAGCTGGAGTACTTGCAGTACGTGCCGTCCGGGCCGGATCCGTTCGTCGTGGGCTCGGCGCCGGTGTTGTTCCCGATGTACTTCTGGCAGGGGATGATCTTCTTGCTGGTGTCACCGACGATGGTGATCCCGCGCAGGGTGACGCTGTCGCCGTAGTTGGTGTTGATCCCGGCGAGGCGGCTGCCCTTGTAGGTGGCCTCCAGGGTGTTGACGTTGATGGTCCGCTTGTACTGGGTCTTGCAGTTGCCGCAGGAGCGGACGAAGGTGCCGAAGTTCTTCACGGCGAAGTTGTTGATGTTGAGGGTGCCCGCGCCGTTGAACTGGAAGACCTTGTCCGAGGCCTCCTTGGCGCCGCCGCCGTTGACCGTGTAGACGGCGGAGGACGAGCTGCCCTTGAAAGTGGCGGCGTCCTCGCCGACATCCTCCCACCACACGTTCTGCAGCGTGCAGCTGCCCAGGCAGTGGACGCCGTCGGCGGCCGGGGAGCCGAGGATCACGTTCTTCAGGGTCGCGCCGTCCTTCAGCTCGAACAGCGGGCCCTGGTCCTCGTCCTGGCCGCCGGTGCCCAGGTCGCCGGAGCCGTAGTAGCGCTTCATGCCCCCGTCGTAGCTCCCGCTGACGGGGATGGTCTTGGTGACCGCCTGGGGGGTGCCGCTCGGCGTGGGCCAGGTGGCGGCCGAGGCGGTGGGGACGGTCAGACCGGTGGCGATGGCGCCCGCCGTGAGGGCGGCGGCGCCCAGGAGGCCGGCCATCGCCCGCTTCCTGCTCAGATGCTGTGCCATGTTCACACTCCTCGTTTCCGTGATGCGTGGGAGGTGCGGATGGAACGGTGCGGGACGGTCGTTCAGGGGGTGGCGATCTTCGGCCGCGGCGGGGTCGCCATCTTGTTCCCGATGAAGAAGCCGGGGTGCGGCGGCTGGTTGTACGCGGTGTTCTGCCAGGCCAGGGCCACCCGGTACGGCCGGTCATGGAGCAGCGTGGTGATCTTCCGGTCGGTCTCGTACGGCGTGGAGTAGATCCGCAGCGCCTTGTTGTCCGAGGTCGGCCAGATCACCTCCTCGCGCCAGTCCCCGAGGATGTCGCCGGACAGCGACGGGGTGGCCTTGGTGCCGTTGTTGGAGTGCACCCCGGAGCCGGTCAGCAGCCGGGTGTCGGCGGAGGTGCCGTACTTGTCGATGTGCGTGCCGTCCAGCAGCTCGCGCACCGGGTCGCCGTCCCACCACGACAGGAAGTTGACCGAGGACGGCTTGCGGCCCTTGGCGGCCCCGCTCCTGTCGCGGATCGAACCGTCGGCGGCCGACCACATCTCGGCACCGTCGCTGCCCGCCCAGATGTCCCCGGCCACGCCGCGCCCGTTGTCGCCGCTCGCCGGGGTGGACCACAGCACCTGGCCGGTCCTGGCGTCGGCGTAGTACGACGACGGCTTCGACGAGTCCTCGTCCACCTTGAAGTACTCGAGACCGGGCCGGGACGGGTCCAGGTCGCCGAGGTGGGCCGCGTCGCCGTGGCCGTTCCTGGTCGTCCACAGGCCGGCGCCGTTGTCGTCCACGGCCATCGAGCCGTACACGATCTCGTCCCTGCCGTCGGCGTCCACATCGCCGATCGTCAGCGCGTGGTTGCCCTGCCCGTCATAGCCCTTGCCGGCGTTGGTGGAGCTGTTGGTGTCGAACGTCCACGTGCGGGTGAGCTGCACGCCGCTGTAGCTCCAGGCGCTGATGACCGTACGGGTGTAGTAGCCGCGCGCCTCGATCAGCGAGGGCTTCGAGCCGTCCAGGTAGGCGGTGCCGGCCAGGAAGCGGTCCACGCGGTTGCCGTACGAGTCGCCCCACGAGGACACCGTGCCGCGCGGCGGGACGTAGTCGACGGTGGAGACCGCCGCGCCCGTCCGGCCGTTGAACATGGTCAGGAACTCGGGCCCGCTCAGCACATAGCCGCTGGAGTTGCGGTAATCGGCGGAGGCGTTGCCGATCGTCCTGCCGGTGCCGTCGACCGTGCCGTCCGCGGTCTTCATCGCGACCTCGGCCTTGCCGTCGCCGTCGTAGTCGTACACCTGGAACTGGGTGTAGTGGGCGCCGGAGCGGATGTTGCGCCCCAGGTCGATCCGCCACAGCCGCTGCCCCTGGAGGGTGTAGCCATCGACGATCGTGTTGCCGGTGACCCCGGACTGCGAGTTGTCCTTGGCGTTCGTCGGCTGCCACTTGAGGACGAGGTCGAGATCGCCGTCGCCGTCCAGGTCGCCCACCGAGGCGTCGTTGGCCTCGTAGGTGTAGTCCGAGCCGCCCGACGGGGGCGAGACCGGCACGTCGTAGTAGCCGGACCGGAACTGCACGGCGCTCGGCGAGGCGGGCTGCTCCACGCCGCCCACGACCGCGCGGACCGTGTAGTCAGCGCTGTTGGGGGCGTCCTTGTGGAGGTAGTTGGTGGTGGTGAGGGGCGAGGAGTTGACCTTGACGCCGCCCCGGTAGAGGTTGAACGTCACGTCGTCCGGGTCGGTGGCCAGCCAGCGCCAGCTCACCAGGTTGTCATTGCCGGTGTGCACGCTGACCAGCCCGCGGTCGAGCCTCTCCAGCTGGGTCGCCTGGACGGCGGCGGCCTGGGGGGAGGCGGTCCGCGTGCCGTCGGCCGGGGCGGCGTGCGAGAGCGCGGCCGGGCCGGTGGCGAGCAGCGCGCCGGCGGCGGCCGCGGCGAGCGCGGCGCGTCCGGCCCGGCGGCGGGCGGAGGGAGCGGGCGAACCGTGCGGGGGTGCCACGGGACCTCCTGGGGGGGGAGTGTGCGGGGCGGGGGGTGTCGGGGTGTGGTCGCCGCTCTGACCGGAAAGGTTGCCGCCCCCCGCGCGGATTTCCCGGCCGCGGAGTGACGCGCCGGACCCCGCGCCCGGCGGCGGCTCCCGCGTCCGGCCGCGGATGGCGCGCCGGACCGCTCGCCCGGCGGCGGGTGACGCGCCGGATCCCTCGCCGCTCCCCCCTACCGGCTGGTTACCACGTCCTTGCCGACCAGCCGCCCGTCCGCGAAGCACAGCCGGTACGCGGACCGCCCGTCGTACGGGCGCACCCCGTAGTACGCGCAGTCCCAGCCCGGGGGCGGCGCGGTCACCCCGTCGGGGGCGCCGTCCATCGTGTACGGCGGCATCCGCGACTCCACGTCGGCGCGGGGCTCGCCGAGCTCAAGGCTGTCGTACACGGTCCGGTCCAGCACCGAGTGGGACTGCGTATAGAAGTGGAACCCGCCCCACAGGACGGCCAGCCCGGCGGCCACGGCCAGGGGCACCGTGATCGACTCCACCAGCCTGCGCCGCACCCGCTGCCTGGCCCGGGCCAGCTCCCGCGCCGAGGTGGACGTCGGGGCCGCCGCCCGCCCGGCGACCAGCGCGACCCCGGGCGCGAGCGGCAGCCGCGCCGACACCTCGAAGCCGCCGTCGAGGGAGGGGCCGTGGGCCAGCACCCCGCCGGCCAGCCGCACCCGCTCGTCGAGCCCCACCAGGCCGTTGCCGCCCGAGGCCGGCTCGGGGACACCGCTGTCCGCCGGGCGCGGGCCGTTGGCGACCGACACCGTGATCTCCCCCGCCACCGGGTCCCGCACCAGCCGGACGCGGACGGCCGCGCCCGGGGCGTGCTTGGCGGCGTTGGTCAGCGCCTCCTGCACCACGCGGTACACGGCCCGGTCGGCCATGGGCAGCAGGCCGGGGCCGCCGGGGCGGTCGGCGCCGCCGTCCTCCAGCTCGACGGCCAGCCCCGCGGCCCGCGCCCGGTCCACCAGCGCGCCGACGCCCTCGTCGGCGGGGGCGGTCGGGGCCGGGTCGTCCCCGGTCCGCAGCACGCCGATGATGTCCCGCAGCTGCCCGGTGGCCGCCGCGGCCGCCTCCCGCAGTTCGGCGGCGGCCGCCCGGTGGCGGTCGCTCAGCTCCGGATCGACCTGCAGCGCCGCGGCGCGCAGCGCGATCAGGGCCAGATCGTGGCCCAGCGAGTCGTGCATGTCCCCGGCGATCCGGGACCGCTCGCGCAGCCGCGCGCGGTCGGCGACGGCCCGCTGCTCCCGCTCCATCCGGTCGGCCAGCTCCCAGCCGGCGCGGACCAGGTGTTCGTACTGCCTCCGGTAGCGGCCCAGCAGCCAGGGCAGCACGACGAGCAGCAGCAGCGTGGTCAGCGCGGCGAACCAGACCCAGACCCCGGCGCCCGTCAGCCCGGCGGCCAGCGCGTCCACCACGGCCACGGCCGCGAAGAACCACAGCGCGGGCCGCGCGCCCGCCGTCCACCGCCCCGTGAGATAGCCCCACAGCGCCAGCGCCGCCCAGTAGGAGGACGTGAACAGCTCGACGCTGAGGCCCAGGCTCAGCCCCACCGCCACCGCCAGCCCGACCAGTGGCCGCGTCCGCCCCACCGCGGCCGCCCCCGCCAGGAGCGGGAACCCGGCCAGCAGCACCCACAGGTCGCGCCCGTCCGCCGACGTGGCCTTCAGCAGGACGGGCGCGCAGGCCGCGAGCCACAGGACCAGGGCGCTTCGCGCGGCACCACTGCGTCGTATCCACCGGATCATGCGCCACAGCATCCCCCGCGACGGGCCCCGCGCGCCCCTGACGAAAGTATGGCCTCGCGGGCCGCCCGCGGCGGAGCACCCGCGACCGGCGCCCGCCTGCGGAAAAACACGTACGACGCGGGGAGACCCCGCGTGTTTAGATGTGCGCCATGGTGTCCACCGATCGTCTTCTCGCCTTCGCGGCCATGTCGTTCCTGCTGATCGTGATCCCCGGTCCCAGCGTGCTCTTCGTGATCGGCCGGGCGCTGGCGCAGGGGCGCCGGGCCGCGCTGACCACCGTCATGGGGAACACGGTCGGCGCGTATGTGCTCGTGGTGGCCGTGGCGCTGGGGGTCGGCTCCGTCGTGGAGCGCTCGGTGCTCGTCTTCACGGCGCTCAAGCTGGTGGGCGCCGCGTACCTGGTGTACCTCGGCGTCAAGGCGATACGGCAACGGGGCTCGCTGCGCGCCGCGTTCAACGGGGAGGGCCCGGCGGGGCAGAGCGCCCTCCGGACGTTCTGGGAGGGGTTCGCGGTCGGTGTGGCCAACCCCAAGACCATCGTCTTCTTCGCCGCCGTCCTGCCCCAGTTCGTCGACCGCGACCAGGGGCACGTCGCCCTGCAGATGCTGCTGCTCGGCCTCGTCTTCAACATCATCGCCGTGACCTCCGACAGCGTCTGGGGCCTCGTCGCCGCGACCGCGCGCGGCTGGTTCGCCCGCTCACCGCAGCGGCTGGCCATGGTCGGCGGGGTCGGCGGGCTCGCCATGATCGGGCTCGGTGTCACCGTGGCCGCCACGGGCCGCAAGGACTGACCCGGCCGAGGGGGCGGGGGAGACGCAGGTCACACGCGTCCATGTCACAGGAGGTCGGGCCACCTCGTCTCGGGGGTGTAGCCACCGAACGACCTCAGAGGAGCACACCATGGACGCGCGACTGAACTACTTCGCCAACCCGAGCGCCGGCAAGGCCCTCAAGTACTTCATGTCGGCGGGCAAGGCGCTCAAGGAGGCGCCGCTGCCGGCCGCGACCCAGGAGCTGGTGGCGCTGCGCGTGAGCCAGATCAA
Organism: Streptomyces sparsogenes subsp. cuspidosporus; assembly: GCF_039532705.1. NCBI lineage: Bacteria > Bacillati > Actinomycetota > Actinomycetes > Kitasatosporales > Streptomycetaceae > Streptomyces > Streptomyces sparsogenes. The sequence goes on from NZ_BAAASD010000010.1 coordinate 214,616, forward strand.
CGGCTGCGCCGCCTGCATCGACATGCACACCAAGGAGGCCGCCGCGGCCGGCGAGACCGCGGTGCGGCTCAACCTGGTCGCGGCGTGGCGGGAGGCCACGGTCTTCACCGAGGCCGAGCGCGCCGCGCTGGCGTTCGCGGAGGAGGGGACCCGGGTCGCGGACGCGGCCACGGGGGTCGGCGACGAGGTGTGGGCGCACGCCGCCGAGCACTACGACGAGGACCAGCTCGCCGCCCTGGTGATCCTGGTCTCCTTCATGAACGCGGTGAACCGGCTGAACATCATCACCCGGCAGCCGGCCGGCGACTACCGGCCCGGCCAGTTCCACTGAGCCGCGTACGGCCGGATGTGAGGGGGCCAGCGGGCATGGGAGTGGACGTGGACAAGGCCGAGGAGTTCGAGGAGCTGCGGCCGCTGCTGTTCTCGATCGCCTACCGGATCCTGGGCAGTGTGGGCGAGGCCGAGGACGCGGTGCAGGAGACATGGCTGCGCTTTGACGGCTCGTCGACCCTGCCCACGTCCACCAAGGCCTTTCTGTCGGCCACGGTGACGCGGATCTCGATCGACGTACTGCGCTCGGCGCGGGTGCGTCGGGAGGAGTACGTGGGCCCCTGGCTCCCCGAGCCGCTGCTCAGCGATCCGTATCAGGACCCGGCGCGGTCGGCGGAGCTGGCCGACTCGGTGTCGATGGCGGCGCTGTTGCTGCTGGAGCGGCTCAGCCCGCTGGAGCGGGCGGTGTTCGTGCTGCGCGAGGTGTTCGGCTTCGGGTTCGACGAGATCGCCGACACGGTGGGGCGGTCGGAGTCGGCGTGCCGGCAGCTGGTGGTGCGGGCGCGGCGGCACATGCGGGAGGGGCGGCCGCGGTTCGAGGCGGACCGGCAGGAGCGGCGGGAGCTGGCGACGCGGTTCTTCGACGCCTTGAAGGGCGGCGATGTGGGCGGGCTGCGGGATCTGCTGACCGGCGACGCGCAGTTGGTCGGGGACGGCGGCGGCAAGGCGCCGCAGCTGGGCAAGGCGGTCATGGGCGCGGACAACGTGGCCCGGGTGCTGGGCACGGCCTTCCCCCTGCTGCTGCGGATCGACGTGACCATGGAGCCGCGCGAGGTCAACGGCCAGCCCGGGGCGGTCTTCCGCGACCGGGACGGCAGGATTCTGCACACCATGGCCCTCGACGTGCTCGACGCGCGGATTCAGGCCGTCCGCGTGGTGATCAACCCCGACAAGCTCGGCCACATCGGGCCGGTCGCCGACGCCTGGGCCATCGACCGCGAGGTGAAGCGGGCCCGTCGGCGGGCGAACTGACCTCCAGGGGGGGCCGGAGGTCCGCCCCGGCGCCACCCGATGGCCCGAGCTATTGACGTGGCCATGGCATGCTCCTAGCGTAGCAAGCGCTTTCACCGTCCCCTCTCTCGTGCCGAGAGCACCCCCTGCGCGGCGCGCAGGCGACCACGGAGAAGGAGCACCCCCCCATGAACCCCAGATCCGCACTGTCCTTACTGGCCTCCGCCGCCCTGGCGGTCGGCGCGGCCGCCGCCCTGCCCGGCGCCACGGCGGCAGCCGCGCCGCCGCCCGGTGTCACGGCGCAGAACGGCGTCACGGCGCAGGCGGCCGGCGCGCTGTACGTCGCGCCCAACGGCACCGACGGCGCGGCCGGTACGGAGTCGGCCCCCACGACGCTGACCTCGGCGATCAGCCGCGTCACCCCGGGCGGGACGATCTACCTGCGCGGCGGGACCTACCGCTACGCGCAGACGGTCACCATCCCGCCCGGCAACAACGGCACCTCGAGCGCCCGCACCGTGCTGTCCGCCTACCCCGGCGAGACCCCGGTCCTGAACTTCTCCGCCCAGACCGAGTCCTCCTCGAACCGCGGGCTCGCCCTCAACGGCTCGTACTGGCACCTCAAGGGCATCGTCGTCGAGCGCGCCGGGGACAACGGCATCTTCGTCGGCGGCAGCAACAACGTCATCGAGCGCACGGTCACCCGCTTCAACCGGGACACCGGGCTGCAGCTCTCGCGGATGGCCTCCAGCACGCCCAAGGACCAGTGGCCGTCCAACAACCTCATCCTGAGCGCGGAATCGCACGACAACGCCGACTCCGACGGCGAGGACGCCGACGGTTTCGCCGCGAAGCTCACCTCGGGCCCCGGCAACGTCTTCCGCTACGCGGTGTCCCACAACAACATCGACGACGGCTGGGACCTCTACACCAAGTCGGACACCGGCCCCATCGGCCCGGTGACCATCGAGGACTCCCTCTCCTACAACAACGGCACCCTCTCCGACGGGACCCAGAACTCCAGCGGCGACCGCAACGGCTACAAGCTCGGCGGCGAGGACATCAAGGTCAACCACGTCATCCGGCGCAGCATCGCCTACCACAACGGCAAGCACGGGTTCACGTACAACAGGAACCTGGGCACGATGTCCGTGTCGGACAACGTCAGCATCGACAACGCCCAGCGCAACTTCTCGTTCGACGGCGGCACCTCGGTGTTCCGGAACAACGTCTCCTGCCGCAGCGGCAGCGGGACGAACGACAGGACCGTGGGTGACGTCGACGGCTCGAACCAGTTCTGGTCGGGCACGAACGGCTCCCGGTGCGCCTCGTACGGCGGCGCCCTGAAGTGGTCCTTCGCCTCGGACGGCCGCCTGGTCGTGACCTTCGGCGGCAATCGGGTGACCCGGTAGCCGCACGTCAGGCGTGGGTCGGCCGGGCGGGCCGCGTTGTGCCCACCCGGCCGACAGCCAGGTCACGTCAGTGCGTCACCGCACGTTGATGCCGCCCCAGGCGTTGTCGACCGCCTTGTACTCGGCGCTGGTGCCGCCGTACAGGGCCTTCGCCGCCTTGAGCGTCGCGGTGCGGGCCTTGGCGTAGTTGGTGGTCGAGGTCATGTACGTGGTGAGCGCCTTGTACCAGATCTTCTCGGCCTTGGCGCGGCCGATGCCCTTGACGGTGCGGCCGTCCTTGGTCGGGCTGTCGTAGGTCACGCCGTTGATGACCTTGCGGCCGCTGCCCTCGGAGAGCAGGTAGAAGAAGTGGTTGGCGGGGCCGGAGGTGAAGTGCGGGTCGTCCTCGCCGATGCCGCTGGCCCAGTAGTCGTAGGACAGGCCGTCCTTGCTGGGCTTGTCCATGTAGCGCAGCGGGGTGCCGTCGCCGTTGATGTCGATCTTCTCGCCGATGAGGTAGTCGCCGACGTCCTTGCTGTTCTTGGCGTAGAACTCGACGGCGGTGCCGAAGATGTCGGAGGTGGCCTCGTTCAGGCCGCCCGCCTCGCCGCTGTACTCGAGGTTGGCGGTGGCGGAGGTCAGGCCGTGGCTCATCTCGTGGCCCGCCACGTCGAGCGAGGTGAGCGGCTTCTTGTTGCCCTCGCCGTCGCCGTACGTCATGCAGAAGCAGTCGTCGTCCCAGAAGGCGTTGACGTACTCGTTGCTGAAGTGCACGCGCGAGTAGGCGGCCTTGCCGTTGTTCTGGATGCCGTTGCGGCCGAGGACCTTCTTGTAGTAGTCCCAGGTCTTGGCCGCGCCGTAGTGGGCGTCGACGGCGGCGGTCTGGGCGATGGTCGGCTTGCCGTTGCCCCAGACGTCGTCGGCGTCCAGGAACTTCGACCCCTTGCCCTCTTCGGCGTGCTTGAGGTTGTAGGTCATGTGGCCGCCGCGGGCGGTGTCCTTGAGCAGGTACTGGCTGCCGCTCTTGGTGCTGCCGACGGTGACCTTGCCGTTGTGCTGGCCGTTGCCGGTGCCGTTCTGGACGGCCTGGAACTGGTACAGCTTCTTGCCGGTGTCGGCGTCGGTGATGACGTGCAGCTTGCTGGGGGTGCCGTCCTCCTGGAACCCGCCGACGACGGTCTCGTACGCGAGGACGGGCTTGCCGCTGGCGGCCCAGATGACCTTGCGGGCGCTGCCGGTGGTGTCCGACTTGGCGCCGGCCTCGGCCTTGGCGGCCCGTACGGCGGTCCGCTCGGCGCCGGACGGGGTGATCGCGGCCTGGGTGTCGGCGACCTTGATGGTGGCCTCGGTGGCCTTGGTGACCTCCTGGACCGTGCCGCTCGCCGACTTGTGCACGACCAGGTCGCCGCCGAGCACCGGCAGCCCGTCGTAGGTCCGCTCGTAGCGGGTGTGGACGGTGCCGTCCGCGTCCTTGATGACGTCCCGTACGACCAGCTTCTCCTTGGCGCCGAGCCCGAGGGAGCGGGCGGTGGCGGCCGTGGCGGCGTCGGCCTCGCGCAGCAGCTCCGCGCGGACGGAGGGGGAGAGCGCGAGGGACGGGGCGCCGGCCGCGGTGGGCGGCGGGGTGGCCGCGCCCGCGGCGCCGGCGGTGAAGGTGGCCGCGATCAGGGCTCCGGTGAGCGTCGCCGCCCCCGCGGCGACGACGGTACGGGAGCGCCTGCGCGCGGTGGCGCGGGATATCGGGGAGGTGCTCGATCTGCCGGAGGTCGATCCTTGCGTCACGTTGTCTCCTGTTGCTGTGGGGTGCCGGGCGCCGATGTGGCCGCCCGGCGGAACCAGGTGCGGAAACATGACGGTGCCCGGGAACGGGCCCCGGGCACCGGCTATGTGGTGCACCTTGTCTGACGCGTTTTTACGGCGTGACGTTCACTCCGGCCCACGCCGAATTCACGCCTTTGTACTCGGCGCTGTCCGCGCCGTACAGGTCGCTCGCGGCCTTCAGCGTGGCCTCGCGCGCGGCGTGGTAGTCGGTGGTGGAGGTGAAGTACGTGGTGAGCGCCTTGAACCAGATCTTCTCGGCCTTGTCGCGGCCGATGCCCTCGACCTTCGAGCCGTCGGCGGTCGGGCTGTCGTACTTGACGCCGCCCACCTCCTTGGCGCCGCTGCCCTCGGACAGCAGGTAGAAGAAGTGGTTGGCGACCCCGGAGGAGTAGTGGACGTCCAGGTCGCCGACGCCGTCGGACCAGTTGTCCGCGGAGCCGCCGTCCTTGCTGGGCTTGTCCATGTAGCGCAGCGGGGTGCCGTCGCCGTTGATGTCGATCTTCTCGCCGACCAGGTAGTCGCCGGGGTCGCTCGCGTTCTTGGCGTTGAACTCGACGGCTGCGGCGAAGATGTCGGAGGTGGCCTCGTTGAGGCCGCCGGACTCACCGCTGTACTCCAGGCCGGCGGTGGCGGAGGTGACGCCGTGGGTCATCTCGTGGGCCGCGACGTCGATCGAGGTGAGCGGGGCCTTGTCGTCCTGGCCGTCGCCGTACGTCATGCAGAAGCAGCTGTCGTCCCAGAACGCGTTGACGTAGCCGTGGCCGTAGTGGACCCGGGAGTACGCGCCCTTGCCGTCGCCCGCGATGCCGTCGCGGCCGTGCACGTTCTTGTAGTAGTCCCAGGTGAGGGCGGCGCCGTAGTGGGCGTCCACGGCCGCGGTCTGCGGGTCGTCGGCCTTTCCGGTGCCCCAGGTGTCGTCGTCGTCCGTGAAGGCCGCGCCCTCGCCGGACTCGGCGCCCTTGAGGTCGGTGGTCCGGTGGCCGCCGCGGTCGGCGTCGGTCAGGGTGTAGCCGCTGCCGTCCTTGGCGGTGCCGAGCTCCACCGTGCCGCTGTACTGGCTGGTGCCGCTGCCGGTCTCGATGCCCTGGTACTCGTACAGCTTCTCGCCGGTGGCCGCGTCGGTGATGACGTGCAGCCGGTTGGGGGTGCCGTCCTTCTGCACACCGCCGACGACGGTGTCGTACGCGAGGACGGGCTTGCCGCCGGCGGCCCAGATCACCTTGCGCGGGGCGCCGTCGGCGGTGGCGTGCCGGGCGTCGTCCGCCCGGGCGCGCTTGACCGCGGCCCGCGCGGCGGAGGCCGGGGTCACCTCGGCGGTCGTGGAGGGGACCGCGATGGTGGCCTTGACCGCCTTGGTGACGCCCTTGACGGTGCCGCGGGGGCTCGTGTGGACGACGAGGTCGCCGCCGAGGACGGGCAGCCCGTCGTAGGTGCGCTCGTAGCGGGTGTGGACGGTGCCGTCGGCGTCCTTCACGACGTCCTTGACGACCAGCTTCTCCTTGGCGCCGAGGCCCAGCGCCTTGGCGGTGGCGGCCTTGGCGGTGTCGGCGTCGCGCAGCAGCTGGGCGCGGGCCGGGGCGGTGAGGACGGCGGGCCGCGCGCCGGCCGTGGTGCCGCCGCCCGTGGTGGCCGCGCCGGTGGTCGCGGCGCCGGCCTGGCCGGCGGTGACGCCGGTGGCCAGCAGGGCCGCCACCACCATCGCGGCACCGGCGGCGGACGCCGCGCGGCGCTTCCCGCGGGAACGCGCGGGGGAAACGGGCAGGTTCGAGGTCTTGCTCACGCGAACTCCTCGTTGTTGTGGGGGGTCAGGACCGGGCGGCGGGGAAGAGCCGCCCGGGCCTGAACAAGAGGTGCGGATGCGATCGCGTGGGCAGACTGTCATACAAGGCGCGTACATGTCACGGGGATCGGCGCAGGTGGGCGGGAAAATGTTCGTTTAGCGTTGATCAATTTTCGGAATGCGGACCGCTTTTGGGTGGCTCCGGACGGCACATGAGGCGCCGCCAGGGGGAGTCGGGTCACCCCTGGCGGCGCCTGTCCATGGCCGGGTTACCTGGCCGGATTGCTCAGAAGGTCAGCTTCCAGCTGTTGATGTAGCCGGTGTCCTGCGCGTAGACGTCCTGCACCCGCAGCTTCCAGGTGCCGACGGCCTGTTCGGAGGAGGCATCGACGGTGTAGGTCGTCTTCACGTTGTCCGCCGAGTCCAGGGAGCTGGAGTTCTTGAGCCGGTAGGCCGTACCGTCCGGCGCCACCAGGTCGATCACCAGGTCACCGCGGTAGGTGTGCACGATGTCCACGCCCACCTGAAGGTTGGACGGCGCGTTGCCGGCCCGGCTCACCGTGATCGGGGAGGTGACCGCGGCCCCCGCGTCGGGGATGGCGACGTCCGTGGTGTTCTCGAAGACGTTGCCGCCGGTGGTGTTCACCGTCCAGGTGAAGGAGGCCGTGGCCGACTTGCCGGCCGAGTCGGTCACGGTGACCGTCACGGTGCCGGATCCGGTGGTGGTCGGGGTGCCGGAGACCAGACCGGTCGAGGAGTTGATCGACAGCCCGGCGGGCAGCCCGGAGGCGGCGTAGGTGAGCGCGCCCGGGTTGGAGCTGGTCGCCGTGATCTGCAGGCTGACGGCCTGGTTGACGATGCTGGTCTGGTCACCGGGCGGGGTGATGGAGACACCCTCGACGATCCGCGACCCGACGTTGACCGCCGCCCAGGTGTTGGCCACCGTGTTGTACTCGGGGCTGGCCTGGCCGAACAGCTCGCCCGCCGCCCACAGGGTGGCGTCCCGCGCCCCCGCGTAGTTGGTGTTGGACGTCATGCGCTGGGTGAGCGCCTTGAACCAGATCTTCTCGGCGTTGGCCCGCCCGATCCCGGGGACCGGCAGGTTGTCGTAGGTCGGGCTGTTGTAGCTGACCCCGTTGATCACCTTCGCGCCGCTGCCCTCGGACAGCAGGTAGAAGAAGTGGTTGGCGATGCCGGAGGAGTAGTGCACATCGACGCCGCCGACCCCGGAGTACCAGTTGTCCTTGGACGCCCCGTCCTTGCTGGGCTTGTCCATGTAGCGCAGCGGGGTGCCGTCGCCGTTGATGTCGATCTTCTCGCCGACCAGGTAGTCGCCCGGGTCGCTCGCGTTGGCGGCGTTGAACTCGACGGCGGCGGCGAAGATGTCCGAGGTCGCCTCGTTGAGGCCGCCGGACTCTCCGCTGTAGGTGAGGTTGGCGGTCGCGGAGGTGACCCCGTGGGTCATCTCGTGGGCCGCGACGTCGATCGAGGTGAGCGGCTTGGCGTTGCCCGAGCCGTCGCCGTACGTCATGCAGAAGCAGGAGTCCTGCCAGAAGGCGTTGACGTAGTTGCTGCTGTAGTGGACCCGGGAGTACGCCCCGACACCGTCGCCCCTGATGCCGGTGCGGCCGTGCACATTCTTGTAGTAGTCCCAGGTCAGCGCGGCGCCGTAGTGCGCGTCCACACCGGCGGTCGCGGCGTCCCCGGTCGTCCCGTTGCCCCAGACGTCGTCGGCGTCGGTGAACAGCGTGCCGGTCCCCGAGGTGCCCCGGTTGAGGTTGTACGTCTTGTGGCCGCCGCGGCCCGCGTCGGTCAGGTTGTACGAGCCCGAGCCGCCCGAGGTGCCGAGGGTGACCTGCCCGCTGTACTGGCTGTTGCCGGTGCCCTCCTTGACGCCCTGGAACTCGAAGAGCTTGGCGCCGGTGGTCGCGTCGGTGATGACGTGCAGCTCGTTCGGCGTGCCGTCCTCCTGGAGGCCGCCGACGACCGTCTCGTACGCGAGCGTGGGCGTGCCCTTGGCCGCCCAGATCACCTTGCGCGGCGCCCGCTCGGCCTCCGTCCTCCGCGAGCCCTGCGCGTTCGCCGCCTTCACCGCCGCCTTCTCGGCGGCGGCGGGCGCGACGGTGGCGGTGGTGTCGGCGACCTTGACCCGCGCCTTGGTCGCCTTGGCGACCGTCCGCACGGCGCCGCTCCTGGACTCCTCGACCACCAGGTCGCCGCCGAGGACGGGCAGGCCGTCGTACGTGCGCTCGTAGCGGGTGTGGAGGGTGCCGTCGGCGTCCTTGGTGACGTCCTTGACGACCAGCTTCTCCTTGGCGCCGAGGCCGAGCGCCTTGGCGGTGGCGGACTTGTCGGCGTCGGCCGCGCGGATCAGCTCGGCGCGGCGGGCGGGGGACAGCGCCACCGGCAGGGCGCCGGGGTCCGGCTTGGCGAAGGTGGTGCGGGCGGCCGGGGCCGTGTCGTCCGGGCGGGCGGCCGCGGGGCCGGTCTGCACGCCGACGGCGAGCATGGCCGCCGCCGCGACCAGGGCGCCGGTCGCGACGGCGCGCCGGCGGGGTGTGTGGGAGGTCGGGGGTCTGTGGGGGCGTTCGGAGGTCGGTCTCACACTGGCTCCTTCTGCGCTGGCCGCGCGGTGGCGCGACCGGGTACCACCGGGCGGCCGGGTGAGGCCGTCCGGGCATGGCGAGGCAGAACGCATGGGGGGAACGTGCGAAAGCGGGTGCCGAGGGTGTCGGGGCCCAGCGGCGAGCTGTGGGGGAGCTGTGCACCGATCGAGGGAAGGGTGCCACCGGTGGACGTGACCTGTCAGGAGCGCGACAAAAACTTGGCCGGAAAGTGTCCGTTGACATGCGGCGGGTGTTCGGATTTCGGATGCGGGGGCCGGCGTCGGGACCGGTGGCCGGACCGGTGTCGGCGCGGGTGGCGGGGCCGGTGCCGGCGCGGGGGCGGGCGGGGGCCCCGGGAGGGGGCATCGGCGCCCGCCCGTACCATCGCGCCATGCCGACCCCCGTGAACCCCATCGACGAGCCGCCCAGCACCCTCACCGACCCCCGCGAGATGCTCGACGCCTACCTCGACTACTACCGCGGCGTCGTCCTCCACAAGCTCGACGGCCTCGGCGAGACCGAGCTGCGCACCACCCGACTGCCCTCCGGCTGGACCCCGTTGGAGCTGCTCCACCACCTCACCCACGTCGAACGGCGCTGGCTGCGCTGGGGGTTCCTCGGCGAGCCGGTGGAGGCGCCCTGGGGGGACCGGGGCCCCGACGACCGCTGGCACGTCCCCGAGGACCTGCCGCCGGCGGAGGTCCGGGCGCGCTTCGAGGAGCAGTGCGCCTGGTCGCGCCGGACCGTGGCCGGCGTCCCCCTCGACCGCCGGGCTCGCCCCGGCGGCCGCTTCGCCACCGAGGCCGAGGCCCCGGCGCTCGGCTGGATCCTCTTCCACCTGCTGCAGGAGTACGCCCGGCACGCCGGGCAGCTCGACGTCGTCCGGGAGCTGGCCGACGGCACGGTCGGGGAGTGAGCGGGACCCCACGTGCGTACGGCGCTCGGACGGAGCTGGTACCCGGAGGTCAGGCCAGGCTCTCCCGCCACGCCTGGTGCAGCGCCGCGAAGCGGCCCTCGCCCGCGATGAGTTCCTTCGGCGAGCCGTCCTCGACGATCCGGCCGTCCGCCATCACCAGCACCCGGTCGGCGATCTCCACCGTCGACAGCCGGTGCGCGATGACGACGGCGGTGCGGCCGTGGAGCACCGTGTGCATGGCGCGCTGCACCGCGCGCTCGCCCGGGATGTCGAGCGAGGAGGTCGCCTCGTCCAGGATCAGCACCGAGGGGTCGGCGAGCAGCGCCCGGGCGAAGGCCACGAGCTGGCGCTGACCGGCCGAGATCCGCCCGCCGCGCTTGCGCACGTCCGTGTCGTAGCCGTCGGGCAGGGCGGCGATGAAGTCATGGGCGCCGATGGCCCTGGCCGCCTGCTCGATGTCGGCGCGGCCGGCGTCGGGGCGGCCGAGGGCGATGTTGTCGGCGACCGTGCCGGAGAACAGGAACGCCTCCTGCGTGACCATCACCACGCCGCGGCGCAGCTCCGGCGTGGCCAGCTCGCGCAGGTCCACGCCGTCGAGCAGGACCCGGCCGTCGGTGGGGTCGTAGAAGCGGGCGAGCAGCTTGGCGAGCGTGGACTTGCCCGCGCCGGTCGCGCCCACCACGGCCACGGTCTGCCCGGCCGGCAGGGTGAGGTCGAAGCGGGGCAGCACCTCGCCGCCCGTGCGGTAGGCGAACCGCACGCCGTCGAAGACCACCTCACGGCCGGGCAGCCCCGAGGAGCGCGGCGGCAGCGGGCGGGGGTCGGCGGGCTCGGCGACGGAGGGCCGCTGGGCGAGCAGGCCCGCGATCTTCTCCAGCGAGGCGGCCGCGGACTGGTAGGAGTTCAGGAACATCCCCAGGCGGTCGATGGGGTCGTAGAGCCTGCGCAGATAGAGCGCGGCCGCGGCCAGCACGCCCAGCGCCAGGCCCCCCGAGGCCACCCGGTAGGCGCCCCACAGGACGATCGCGGCCACCGCCGCGTTGGCGACCATCCGGGAGCTGACCACATAGCGGGCCATCTCCAGGATCGCGTCCCCGTTGATCCGCTCGTGGCGGTGGTTGAGCTCGTGGAAGTGCGCGTCGTTGACCCGCTCCCGGCGGAAGGCCTGCACCGGCCGGATGCCGTTCATGGTCTCGGCGAACTTGACGATGACCGCGGCGATGGCCGTGGACCGCTTGCGGTAGACGCGCATCGAGCGGCGCTGGAAGGAGCGGACCAGGAGGTACAGCGGCCAGAAGGAGAGCAGGGCCGCGGCGCCCAGACCCCAGTCCAGGTACAGCAGCGTCACGGAGATGTACACGCCGGCGAGCGCGACGCCGAGCAGCTCCTCAAGGCCCTCGTTGAGCAGCTCGCGCAGCGACTCGACATCCGTGGTGGCGCGCGAGATCAGCCGGCCGGAGGTGTAGCGCTCGTGGAAGTCCACGCTGAGCGCCTGGGCGTGGCGGAAGATCCTGCCCCGCAGATCCAGCAGCACGTCCTGGCTGATCCGGGCGGAGGTGCGGATGAAGGCGTACTGCAGCGCTCCGGAGGCGAGCGCACAGCCGAGGTAGGCGGCGGCCACGGCGACGAGGGGGCCGTGGCCGCCGTCGCGCAGGGCGGGCACGGCGGTGTCGATGGCGTACGCGACGAGCAGCGGGCCGGCCTGCACCGCGGCCTGCTGCAGGAGCAGCAGGACGGCCGCCACCCAGACCCGGCGGCGGCGCGGGGAGAGCAGCGAGCGCAGCAGGGCGAGGGAGGCGCCCTTCGGGGCGGGCAGCACGTCCCGGTCGAAGGGGTCGCCGTCCGGCGCCGCCCCGGGTGCCCCGGAGACCCCGGCCCTGGCGCTCTTGGTGCCGGTGCCGGTGCCGTTGCCGGGGCCGGTCGCGGTCTGGGTCATCGATCCTCCTCCCGCTCGTCACCGGACATCAGCGACCGGTACTCCGGACTGTCGCGCAGCAGTTGATGGTGGGTACCGACCGCGGCGATACGGCCGCCGGAGAGCAGGGCGACGCGGTCGGCGAGCAGCACGGTGGACGGGCGGTGGGCGACGACCAGCGCCGTCGTCGTGGCCAGGACCTGGCGGAGCGCGGCCTCCACCAGCGCCTCGGTGTGCACGTCCAGCGCGGACAGCGGATCGTCGAGGATGAGGAAGCGGGGCCGCCCGACGACGGCCCGCGCCAGGGCGAGGCGCTGGCGCTGTCCGCCCGACAGGCTCAGCCCCTGCTCGCCGACCTGGGTGTCGGTGCCCTGGGGCAGGGCGTGCACGAAGTCGGCCTGGGCCACCTCGAGCGCCCGCGCGAGGTCGGCCCGCTCGGCGTCGGCGGCGCCCATCAGGACGTTCTCCCCGGCCGTCGCGGAGAACAGCGTGGGCTCCTCGAACGCGACGGCGACCAGCCCGCGCAGCTCCTCCCGGGGCAGGGTGGTGATGTCCCGCCCGTCGAGGGTGATCCGGCCCCCCGTCGCCTCGTGCAGGCGCGGCACCAGGGCGGTGAGCGTGGTCTTGCCCGAGCCGGTCGCCCCGACCAGGGCCATGGTCTCGCCGGAGCGGATGTGCAGGTCCACCCCGGCCAGCACGGGCGGGGCGTCGGGCGGCGCGTCCGCGTAGCGGAACTCCACGCCCGCGAAACGCAGCCCGTCCGGCTGCTCTGCCGTCGGCTGCTCGCCCTTCGGCCGTTCCGCCGTCGACTGTTCCGCCGTTGACTGCTCGGCCTTCGGCTGTTCCACCGTCGGGTGTTCCGCCGTCGGCTCGTCCATCACCTCGAAGAACCGGTCCGTCGCCGTCGCCGCGTCCTGGCTCATCGCCAGCAGGAAGCCCAGCGACTCCACCGGCCAGCGCAGCGTCAGCGCCGTGGAGAGGAAGGCGACGAGCGTGCCCGCCGACAACTCGCCGTCGGCGACCCGCATCGTGCCGAGGACCAGGGCGGCGCCGATCGCCAGCTCCGGCAGCGTCATGATCAGCGCCCAGATCATCGCCAGCAGCCGCGCCTTGCGCAGCTCCGTCGAGCGGACCCGCTCCGTCAGCGCCTTGAAGGCGCGCGCCTGGCTGCGGTGGCGCCCGAAGCCCTTGACGATGCGGATGCCGAGCACGCCCTCCTCGACCACCGTGGTCAGATCGCCGGTCTGGTCCTGGACGGAGCGGGCGACGACCGCGTACCGCGTCTCGAAGACGGAGCACAGGATCACCAGCGGGACGGCGGGGAGGAGCAGGATCAGGCCCAGCGTCCACTCCTGCGCCAGCAGGATGGCGAACCCGACGAGGACCGTCACCCCGTTGACCACCAGGAAGGTGAGGGGGAAGGCGAGGAACATCCGCAGCAGCATCAGGTCGGTGGTCGCGCGCGAGAGGAGCTGCCCGGACGCCCAGCGGTCGTGGAAGGAGACCGGCAGCCGCTGGAGGTGCCGGTACAGGTCGGCGCGCATCGTGGCCTCCACGAAGGCCAGCGGCCGGGCCACCAGCCAGCGCCGCACCCCGAAGAGCCCCGCCTCCCCGATCCCGAGCGCCAGCAGCAGCGCGCCGCCCAGCCACACCCCGCCCGGGTCCCGGTCGGCCACCGGACCGTCCACCAGCCACTTGAGCACGAGCGGGATGACCAGGCCCAGACAGGAGGCGACGACCGCGACCCCGGCGGCCGTGAAGAAGCGCCCGCCGACCGGGCGCAGATACGGCCACAGGCGCGCCAGCGAGCGGGTGGCCGAGCGCCCCCGCCCGCCACCCCGTCCGGTATCCCGGCCGGCTCCCCGCTCGGCCCCCCGGTCGTCTCCCCCTCGTTCGGTGTCCCGCTCGCTCTCCGCTTCCCCGAGTCGTTCACCTGTGGCAGCCATCACCCGCCGAGACTACGGTCCGGCACCGACAGCGCTCACTCGGTTTTCCGGCCGCCCTCCGCCGCCGTGACGGCGCGTAGGAGCAGCACCGAGCGCCCGGGCAGCTCGATCCGTGAGCCGGCGCGGTGCGGCGTGCCCGGGGGCGCGTGCTGGTCCTCCCGCGAGGTGTCGACGAGGAGTTCGTACGAGGCGGCCCACGGCGGCCCGGGGAGGGCGAACTCCACCGGCTCGGGGCCGGCGTGCAGCAGCACCAGAAAGCTGTCGTCGGTGATCGGGCCGCCCCGCTCGTCGCGCTGCGGGATGTCGCGGCCGGACAGGTACAGGCCCAGCGCGGCGGTCGGCGCGTACCAGTCCGGCTCGGTCATCTCCGTGCCCCGCGCGGTGAACCAGGCCAGGTCGCGCAGCCCGTCGGGGCCCTGCGCATGGCCGGAGAAGAAGGTCCGGCGGCGCAGTACGGGGTGGCCGCGGCGCAGCGCGACGAGGCGGGCGGTGAGGTCGGTGAGCGACCGCCAGCCCGGGTCCTCGAGCAGCGACCAGTCCACCCACCCGGTCTCGTTGTCCTGGCAGTACGCGTTGTTGTTGCCGCCTTGCGTGCGGCCCATCTCGTCGCCCGCGACCAGCATCGGGACGCCGGTGGACAGCAGCAGCGTGCTGAGCAGGTTGCGCAGCTGGCGGCGGCGCAGCGCCCGGACGGCCGGGTCGTCGGTCTCGCCCTCGGCGCCGCAGTTCCAGGAGCGGTTGTCGTCGGTGCCGTCGCGGTTGCCCTCGCCGTTGGCCTCGTTGTGCTTGCGGTCGTAGCTGACCAGGTCGCGGAGGGTGAAGCCGTCATGGGCGGTGATGAAGTTGACCGAGGCGTACGGCCCGCGGCCGCCCCACGCGTACAGGTCGCTGGAGCCGGACAGCCGGTAGCCGAGGTCGCGCACGTCCGGCAGGGCGCCGCGCCAGAAGTCGCGCACCGCGTCGCGGTAGCGGTCGTTCCACTCCGTCCACAGCGGGGGGAAGGCGCCGACCTGGTAGCCGCCGGAGCCCACGTCCCACGGCTCGGCGATCAGCTTGACGCGGCGCAGCACCGGGTCCTGGGCGATCACGGCCAGGAAGGGGGAGAGCATGTCCACGTCGTCCATGGCGCGGGCGAGGGTGGCGGCGAGGTCGAAGCGGAAGCCGTCCACGCCCATCTCGGTCACCCAGTAGCGCAGCGAGTCCGTGATCATCCGCAGCACCTGGGGGTGCATCACATGGAGGGTGTTCCCGCAGCCGGTGTAGTCGGTGTAGCGGCGCGGATCCTGCTGGAGCCGGTAGTAGCCGCGGTTGTCGATGCCGCGCAGCGACAGCGTGGGGCCCAGCTCGCCGCTCTCCGCGGTGTGGTTGTAGACCACGTCGAGGATCACCTCGATGCCCGCCTCGTGCAGCGCGCGCACCATCCGCCGGAACTCCCCGACCTGCGCGCCGCGGGTCCCGGTCGCCGCGTACGCGCCGTGCGGCGCGAAGTAGCCGATGGAGTTGTAACCCCAGTAGTTGCTCAGCCCGCGCCGCAGCAGGTGGTCCTCGTGGGCGAACTGGTGCACCGGCAGCAGCTCCACGGCCGTCACCCCGAGCCGGGCGAGGTGCTCGATCGCGGCCGGGTGCGCGAGCCCCGCGTAGGTGCCGCGCAGCTCGGGCGGGACGCCGGGGTGGCGCTTGGTGAAGCCGCGCACATGCAGTTCGTAGATGACGGTGTCGGCCCAGGGGGTCTTGGGGCGCCGGTCGTCGATCCACTCGTCGGGCGGCCCGTCGGGGGCGTCGTCGCCGACGACCACGCCCTTGGGGACGTACGGCGCCGAGTCGCGGTCGTCGCGCACGGTGTCGGCGACGTGCTGCTGCGGCCAGTCCCGCACATGGCCGTAGACCTCGGGCGGCAGCGGACCCCGCCACTCCCGGGGCACGATCCCCGCGCCCCCGAAGTCGCCGTCCACGGCGCGGGCGTACGGGTCCAGCAGCAGCTTGGCCGGGTTCCAGCGGGCGCCCATCCACGGGTCCCAGCGGCCGTGCACCCGGTATCCGTACCGCTGCCCGGCCGGCACTCCGGGCAGGAAGCCGTGCCAGATCTCGTCGGTCCGCTCGGTGAGCGGACAGCGGGTTTCATGCCCCTCGTCGTCGAACAGGCACACCTCCACGGCCTCCGCGCCCTGCGCCCACAGCGCGAAGTTGGTGCCCGTCACCCCGCCGGGCCCGGTCCGCACCCGCGCCCCGAGCGGCTGGGCGCTCCCCGGCCACACCGGGGCGCCGCCGGCCGGC